>JBKHER010000024.1:0-14112 GCA_046540715.1 Halothece sp. | reverse complement strand
TACGGCTCGGCTTACAGCCTACGGTATGTAGCATACACAGTTCCATTTCATATGAAATGTTTTTTCAATCGACTTTTGCTCAGTTAGCTGTAAGGGAATACCAACTTAAATTAATTGTTTATGATCCTAAAAATGGAGGGATAACCCAATGGATAAGTTAATCCAGTATCGGACATTGATTAAAGAATTACTTTCAAGATATGCTTCTTATAAGAAGGATGATAAGGACTGGGAACTACAATTAATTTTTGATGAGGAACGAGATCATTATTTATGGTTTGATGTCGGTTGGAATGGAACTAAGCGTATTTATCATTGTGTGATTCATTTTGATATCAAAGATGGAAAAGTTTGGTTACAACAAAATTCAACTGACTTAAATCCTGCGGAGGATTTAATAGAAATGGGAGTGGCAAGAGAAGATATTATTTTGGGGTTTCAACCTCCTTTTAAGCGTCCTTTTACTGATTATGGGGTGGCTTAAAACAAGCAAAGATGTATTTTCAAGTCTTTTTACGAATACGGCAATATTCCTGAGTGCTAAAGGACAGAGGACAAAGTTTCCTTGAAAATTAACGAGATAAGGGGATAATTTTTTCTGTGTCCGCAGCAATTCTGGCAGCGTTGGCAACTCTTGTGGCGTAGTAACTTGATTCTACGCTCATATAAAGAGGTGTTCCTGCTGTGAGATAATCCAAGACATAGCTTGTATCTTGAGCAAATAACCCGCGACGACTTCCCACCTCAATAGGCGTTTCTTCTTCACCGCGAACCAATTTGCCATCATTACCATCAAAAATTAAAGTTCCTTTGTCGCCATGAATTTCAAAAAGGCGATTGGGTTGAGAAAAGACTTCCCCTTTCCCATAAATGACATCGGCAATTAATCCTGATTCAAATCGCAACTGGGCATGATTCAAACAAGCCACATATTGATCTCGGTTTTCTGTCTCCCAATAACGGGTGTAGCAGCTAACAGCATTCACTGTGCCAAATAAATCAGTAAAGCGATGAAAACGGGATAAAGCAGCACTAAAGGGAAATCCAAATAATTGCTTATTATAGCTCCATTTTGGCGGGGCTGGATTTTGGGGATTAATGGTGCTATAACGAGCATAGAAACTTTCCCCAATTTCGGGCAACCATTCTCGAATGGCGTTGTGTAACCCCCCTAACAGTTCAATATGTTCCACATGAAGCAGTTTATTTTTTTGTTTTGCTAGCTTGATGTTATGTTGGGCTTGTTCTGGGCTTAAGGCTAGGGGATATTCCACAACTACGTGCTTATCAGCTTCTAGGGCCGCTTGGGCAAGGCGACCATGTTCGGCATTAATGTTGCAGATAACAACTAAATCAATGTCAGGATTGTCTATTAAAGTTTGGGAAGAGTTTACCCCCTGCAGGGAATAATCTTCACAAAAGGCGCTCAGGTTTTCTGGGTTGTGTCCAGCCACGGCAATCACTTGAGCGCGATCGTCTTCAATGAAGGCTTCAGCGCGTTTTTTAGCGGCAAATCCGGTGCCAATAATACCAATACGAATCATGGAGATTTTTAATTTTGTCGCAAGTGGGGATTGTTAAGATGATAGGAGATTGGTGTTAATTGAGAAATAACAATGTCTTCAACTGCATCCTCTTTACCTCCCAGATTAGAGAAGATTGTACAACGTTTTAAGCGTCGTAGCGATCCTAAACAGAAGTATCAACAGTTACTTTGGTATGCGAAAAAATTAGAGGCAATGCCAGAGGAAGCCAAAATTCCTGAGAATAAGGTCTCTGGTTGCGTGTCGCAAGTTTATATTACAGCAAACTTAGAAGATGGTAAAGTACGCTTTTTAGGGGATTCTGATGCTCAATTAGTGAAGGGCTTAGTGGCTTTTTTAATTGATGGTCTGAATGATTTACCCCCAGAGGAGATTGTTGTAGTCTCTCCCGAGTTTATTGAAGAGACTGGCTTAAAAGTTAGTTTGACTCCCTCGCGGGCTAATGGATTTTACAATATCTTCCAAACGATGAAAAAGAAGGCTTTAGGCTTTCAAATGGCGCAACCAAGTTAATCGGAAAAGGTTGATTTGAAAACAGGGAGTGCTGAATTGAAGTTTTTCAGGTATAATATGCTCGACTTAGTTGCCTAAATAAGTTGATGAGAATTGTGTTCAGCACTACCCCCAATTATTTCCATAACCTTTATTTATTTCCGAATATGTTTCTAGAAGCTGATTCCTCTTCTCTAGATGCGTCAGAGTCGATGCTACAGTTGTTAGAACAAGTGAATCGGCTAACTTCTGGAAACTCTTTTACCATTAATCCGCTCTTTATTTTGTTAGGGGGATTGATCCTGCTCACGCTTTTGCTGGTTTTTTTGTTGCCAAAGCTAATTCGCTTTTTAGTGAGTCGGTTTTTACCGTTAGAGATCAGAGAAGCCTACCAACAGATTTTTGTTCCCTATCAGACGTGGATTGTATTATCATTATTTCTTTCGATTGGGGATATTGTTTTATTATTACTTCCTGATAAGCCGACTTGGCTCTATATTAGTGAGTTTTTCTTGGGTGGCGCGATCGCGCTTAATACTTGTTTTCTCGCCTTTGCAGTATTTAATAAGTTTTTTAGTGGATATCTCCTCGATTTAGCCCTAAGAGGTCAACGTAACGCCAACAGTGAACTGTTAGCCTTCATTAAATTTGTTGCTAATACCCTGATTATTCTCATTCTTGTCTTCATTTTCGCAGAAGCGCATAACTTGGGATTAACCGGATTAATTGCCAGTATTAGTGTTGGTGGTTTAGCCATTGCCTTTGCTTCCCAAAAAGTCCTCGAACAAGTGTTGTGGACAATTTTGCTTTATGTGGATCGTCCTTTTGTGGTTAATGATTATATTCACCTCCAAGATGGAACTTTTGGTCGAGTCGAAGCCATCGGCTGGCGTTCGAGTAAAATTCGGCTTTCTGGAAAAGGAACCTTAGTGGTAATTCCTAACAGTTTGCTTACTCAAATGTCTATTGAAAATCTTTCTGGAGCGCAGAAAATTATTACCATTCTCAATATCTTTTTTGAGCGTTCAATTCCAGAACAGGAAAAGGCATTAGTACGTCAGATTATCCTTGATAGCACCAAAGATATTTATGGAATTGACCATCGTCTAACGGAAGTGAAATTTCTAGAAATTGGAAACCCCAGTAATGGCAAAGAAGGAAGGGTGCAAGCACAGGTAACCTTCTTTATTCTGGGTTCTGGGTCTCTGGCGTTAGAAATTCGCACTCAACTGTTAGATGCAGCTCGACGCAATATCACGAAACGCTTGAAAGATTATGGCATTGGGTTCCAGATTGACGAAAAACCAATCAATGTTGATTCACCGATGAATATTTAGTCCCAATTAAATTGGCATTACTAGTAATGAGCCTACTTGCATTTAATCCCTTACAAGTTTTTCCTGAGAGTTGGAAAATTACTAATCCTGTGGAGTTTTATCAAGACAACCAACAGTTCTTGATTGAACTCGGAATTCGTTTAGCAGGGTTAATCATTCTTTTGTTTATTATCCTTGCTTTTTGTCGAGTGATCCCTTCGATTTTGCTTTGGTTTACCGCGCGATCGCTGCCCAAAGAAAAATACCAAGAATATCAATCCTTTAGCGAGCCCTTTCGAGATGATTTAATTCGAGCCCTCAGCTTAATTTTTATTGACATTAGTCTCACCTTACTCCAACCCTATGATCCGGTTTATCCCGTCATTAACTTTATTTCCGACTTTGCGGTCATGGTGAGTACCGCTTGGTTAGTGTCGAAAGTGGCCAGACAAGTCCTCCGTATTTATGGGATTAGTCTCCTGAAACGGGTAAGTCAGGAAGTCAATGACCTGATTCTCATTTTGGAAAATACTCTCAATGTCATCATTGGTTTTCTGGCTGTCCTCATTTTTGCCCAGAGTAAAGATTTTAATCTCATTGCTTTGTTAACAGGGTTAGGAATTGGCGGGATCGCGATCGCGTTTGCCGCTCAAGAAGCCCTCTCCCAAATTTTAGCGACCATTGTTATCTACTTAGATCGTCCTTACCTTCCTGGTGAATACGTTCGGATTAACTTTGTTGTCACGCAAGAAGATGTTTATGGGCGAATTGAGTCTATTGGCTTACGTTCGACCAAACTTCGTATTTCTGTAACCAATACCTTATTAGTTGTCCCCAATTCGTTAATGGTGACCAAAGATATCGAAAACATTTCTCGGGGAACTAAAGTCATGGTTCTCTTTTATCTGGACTTCTCAAAGGTATTAGGAGAATCGGAACGAGCGTTAGTGGATAAGGTGGTTCAAGAAAATGTCACGAAAGAACTGTTTGGACTAGACCCTGGGAGTACACAAGTGATGCTCTTTGAACCCGAAGATAAACCCGGAACCCGAGCTCGGATTAGTTTATTTGTAATGGGCTCTAACGAAGAATCGATGATTATCCGTAAGCGTTTAATCGAAATTGCTAATAAATCAATCAGTGAGCAATTGCAAACTCAAGGTTTAAAGTTTGACTTTGCCGAACCAACAATTTATGTCGATTCCCCAGTTACGCTTTAATGATTATTGATTATTACTTGAAAACGAATCATGGATATTTGGGAAAGTTTGCAACAAACCTTGGCACTTGAGATTGATATTCAAGGGCAATTGATTGACTTTGCAATTCGACTGGGATGGTTTATTGGTTTAACGATCGCGGCGATAATTATTGGTCGATTTTTACCCTTATGGCTCCAATGGGGAATGAATCGGTTTGCCCCCAATTTTCTGATCGAACCTTATGAGCGCATTGTTAATCCCTTGCACGTTTTAATCAGTCGTAGCGGTTTTTTAATCATCACCACTTTGAACCTTAACTTGTTTCAACCTTACCCAGGATTATATGAGTTTTTAAACTTAGTAATTTACCTGCCCTTAACCATTATGGTGGCTTGGTTATTATCCCGCCTAGTGCGACAAGTGATTCGCATTTATGGGGTAAATCTCATCCAAAACTTTAATCGAGAAATGGATGATCTTCTCTTAATAGGAGAAAGCATTGCTAATGTTTTCATTGGCTTTTTTGCGGTGATTCTATTTGCTCAAAGTCAGAATATTAATCTCATCAGTCTTCTCACGGGGGTAAGTATTGGCGGTGTTGCTGTTGCTTTTGCAGCTAAAGAGATTTTATCGCAAGTGGTGGGAACCGTTCTCATTTACCTAGATCGTCCTTATGTTCCTGGAGAATACATCCGAGCCAATTTTAATTTTCAAGATGAAGATATTTATGGACGAATTGAATCCATTGGTATTCGTTCGACTAAAATTCGACTGGCGGCAAAAAATACCCTCTTAATTGCGCCTAACTCCCTAATGGCAAGGATGGATGTGGAAAATGTTTCCCGAGGGAATAAAGTGATGGTTTTGTTTTACCTAGATTTTCTGAAAATATTAAATGAGGCAGAAAAGTCACTGGTATATCAAATTATTAAAGACACTTTCCATAAAGAACTCTCTGATGTTGACTCTAGCAGCACGCAAGTTGCTTTGTTTGAAAGTGAAGCACAAGTAACCCGAGCTCGGATTACCTTATTTGTGAAAGGGGCAAGTGAAAAGTCAATTATGATTCGTAAACGTTTAGTTGAAATTGCTAGCCAATCAATTACTAAACAATTGCAAGCTCAAAATTTGTCGTTTGAATTTACCAAGCCAACGATTTATGTCGATGCACCAATGACGCTCTAATGATTAGTATGTTTTGTGTTTGAGGAGAATAATGGATATTTCCGAAATTTTGCAAAAATTCCCGATTTCTGAACTTCAATTGCGAGAGCTATTACAGAATTTTGGCATTGCTCTGGCTTGGTTTATCTTTTGGACAGTTTTGGCTTGGGTGGGAGCAAAAATAGTACCTGCTTTTTTTCAGTGGAGCGTCGATAACTTTGCCCCTAAGTTTCTTGCTGAACCTCATAATCAAATTATTTCTCCATTACGAAATTTAATTGTTCGCACAACCCTAATCATTATTATTGCTCTTAATATTCAAGTCTTTCGCCCTTACACAGCGTTATTTAATTTTTTGCAATTTTGGGCTTATTTGGCTGTAACCATCAGTTTGGCTTGGTTCTTATCTCGGGTGACTCGACAAGTCATCCAAATTTATGGGACAGCATTGATTAAAAGTTTGAGTCGGGAAGGAGACGATATTATCCTAGTTGGCGAAACCTTAGCCAATGTGGTAATTGTTTTTTTTGCCATTATTTTCTTTGCTCAAACTCAGAACCTGAATTTGGCAAGTGTTCTGACAGGGGTGGGGATTGGTGGGATTGCAGTCGCTTTTGCGGCCCAAGAAGTCTTATCGCAAATTATTGGGACAATTATTCTTTATCTAGATCGACCTTATGTTCCCGGGGAATATGTTAGAGCGAACTTTAATTCGGCAGCAGAAGATATTTATGGACGGGTCGAGTCGATTGGGATTCGTTCAAGTAAAATTCGACTGGCTGCGACAAATACCCTCTTAATTGTTCCTAACTCGATTATGGCAAGGACGGATATTGAAAATATATCCCGAGGAACCAAAGTCATGGCTTTGATGTATATAGATTTTAAAAAGGTATTAAAGGAAAGCGAGCGAGCATTAGTGAATCAGGTTCTTAATGACAGTCTCAGTAAGTTGTTTGGGGTAGAACCCGGAAGTATTCGGATTGCGACATTTGAGCCAGAGGCACAATCAGAAACTCGCGCCCGTTTGAGCTTTTTCTTGCTCGGTTCTAGCAGTAACTCCTTAGATATCCGCAAGCGCTTAGTGGAAATTGCCAATCAAGAAATCGCAGAACGGTTAGTTAGAAATAATCTAAAATTTTCTATGGAAGAACCAATGATTTATGTTGATTCCCCTGTAACCAAGTAGTTGTCAGCAGAGATTAATCCGTTAAACTTAGAGTAATGTGCTGTTAGGAGGTTATGTTTTCAGTTCGTCGGTGGTGGAGTCAGTATGGTTCACAAATTATCCTTGTGGGATTAATGTTAGTTGTCGCGGGAATTATTCGACAAACGCAGGCGGTTCCACTTTACGAGTTATATTACTGGTTGCGACGACCTCTAGATACAGTGCAAACAAGACGAGAAACTGAGTTAAGCAATGCTAGGATTAGAGAGTTACAACAGCGGGTTGGGGAATTAGAGCAACAAAATCAACAACTGAAACAGCAATTAGGCTACGCGGAAAATCAATCGGAAAACTTAAAAACTGCTCCCATTATTGGTCGAAGTCCAGACCATTGGTGGCAACAGATTACTATTGGAATTGGTAGTAATGCTGGGGTCAAACAAGGAGATATTGTTACCGGGTTAGGTGGATTAGTGGGGCGAGTAGAACGGGTAACGCCAAATTCAAGTGTCGTGGTCTTAGTGAGTAATCCCGATAGTCGCGTGGGGGTTATTGTTAGTCGGAGTCGCGATATGGGCTTTATTAGCGGTCAGCACGATCGCGAGGTAGTGATGCAATTCTTTCAAAAGCTACCCGATGTGGAAGTAGGAGATGCTGTGATGACTTCCCCGGCTAGTCGTTTATTTCCCTCGGGAATTGCGGTGGGAGAGATAACGGCAATTGATTTAGATAAAAGTCCAGCACCGCAAGCAACAGTTCGGTTAAATGTTCCTCTCCAAGAGATCGAATGGGTGTTTGTCCGCTCAAAAAATTAATGATCTAAGTGAACTACCCTCTTAATTTGGCTCCTCGATTATATACTAGGGCGGTAAAAATAATCACTCCCATTTGGGTTCCTGCTAGATCATGTAAGATGTGGAAGAGAGCATTCTTAGCGACTTGAGGGTTGGTATAAGGATCGCCGCCAAAAGCAAATAAAAGCGCAATAAACCCTAAATTTACTCCGATGGAAAAGAATGGGACTAAAAGGATTTTCCAAGAATCAATTAGTTTATATCCTCGGTAAGTAATTAAAATAAAAACCAAGGTAAGAATTAGATAAATGGGGATTTTATAGCTGGTATTATCAGCTTGATCACCTAAAGGATAGAGAAAGGAAATAATTAATAAACTAATGGTTAGTAACAGGTTAATAATTTGAGTTTGTCTGGTAAATTCTTGCACTAAACTATCCGCCCATAAGGCGAAAGCGGCAATTAAGAAAAAGTAAAACATAAAGTTGAGCATGGTAAATTCATTTTCGTAATACCAGCATTGGGTAACATGAGAACCAATTTCAGACGCGATCGCGACCATAAGAAATGCTAATCCTAGTTGAGACCTAAAAATTCTTTTTGATGAGTTTTTGAAGATACTTAAAGTTCGATAAAAGACATACATGGTTAGAGGAATAACTGCAAAAGGAAGAATATGAGTTAGAATGAGCAAGAATTTCCAGCCCCCAGTTATACAAGTTCGATTGGGATCAGAGGGAATCTCACCCGGTAGCGTGGTCAGAATATAACTGAATCCAACTAAACAGATGATTAAAATTAAAAGGTTAGATATTAAATAAAAATTATTAAAAGTTTCCAGCGATTGATTGTCTTGATGATCCATACCTAATTGCTCAATTCTTAGTCGTTAGAGAAATTTAATATAAGCGCGATCGCAGCGAGGGGTTTCCACATCCTCTAATAATTGATAGCCATTTTTTTCATAAAGTTTAATCGCTTCTTTTAAGACCGTTGCTGTTTCGATCCAAATTTCTTGATAGTTTTGTTGCGCGATCGCGCTTTCTAATCGGTTTAACAAAAATTGTCCTAATCCTTTTCCCCGTACTTCTGGCAACAGATACATTTTCCGAATTTCTACTGCTTTATTCCCCCGAGAAATGGGATAATAACCCGCACTTCCGACTACTTTTCCTTGGGCTTCTACGAGCCAAAATTCGCCCCCAGTTTGCTGATAAAAGGTTTCTACTTCGACGACATCGCGATCCGTATCGATGGGATCCCAATCTAATCCATATTCTGCTAAAACTTTTGCAATTAGGGAGTTAACTGAAGTAGAATCCCGCTTTTCCCAAGAGCGAATAAGAAAATCCTGATAAGTCTCATTCATAATTCACTATTTTTGTTTAAATCCACCATAGCACCCCAAAATGATATACCCTATCCTTGGTGTATCGTTTTGTAAAGGCATAAGGAGACTATCTTGGAACGAACCTTTATTATGATTAAGCCCGACGGCGTACAACGGGGCTTAACGGGAGAAATCATCCAGCGTTTAGAGCAGAAAGGCTTTAACCTCGTCGCTATGAAAATGATGAACGTTTCCCGAGAACTTGCAGAGAAACACTATGATGTTCACAGTGATAAGCCCTTTTTCGGGAACTTAGTCGAATTTATCACATCTGCTCCTGTGGTTGCCACTGTTTGGGAAGGAGAAGGCGTTGTTGCTTCGGCAAGAAAAATTATTGGGGCAACTAATCCCCTTAGCGCCGAACCTGGAACCATTCGCGGCGATTATGGGATCAGTATTGGAAGGAATTTAATTCATGGCTCTGATGCCGTAGAAACAGCCCAAAGAGAAATTGCTCTCTGGTTTGAAGAGTCCGAACTCACTAGCTGGAAACCTGCGCTACAACATTGGATTTACGAATAAACACTGTTAGAATCAACCCTTCTCTACTACTCAGAGAGGGGTTTTTTGTGCTGACGGGTTGTCACCCTGCTCTCTCTCTGTCATGCTAGGAATGTTAAGGTTTATTAAGAAAGTGAGTTTAAGCCTAAACATAGCAACCAAGTCCAAACAAGTCCAAAAACGATTATCAATGACATGAGCAAAATTGAATAATTAAGGGCAATTTTAAGAACATATCATTCATTTTTTAGGAGATTTAAACTAGCTACATGACAATAACCATTGGGAAAACAGTAAAAGAGACCTCAATCCCTCCAGAAACTCGATTACGAGATATTATCAAAACTCTTCCGAAAGAATGCTTTCAAAAAAATCCTCGTAAAGCCTGGTTATCTGTTTTAATCAGTGTTCTTACGGCAGGAATTGGCTATAGTGCCATTGCTTATTCCCCTTGGTTTCTTCTTCCTTTTGCCTGGATTTTCACAGGAACTGCTTTAACGGGATGGTTTGTTATTGCCCATGACTGCGGACATCGTTCTTTTGCTAAGAAACCTTGGGTTAATGATGTCGTGGGTCATATTTTCTTATTACCTTTGATCTATCCTTTCCATAGTTGGCGGATTCTGCATAATCTCCATCATCGACACACGAATAAGTTAATGGTGGATAATGCTTGGCATCCTTGGTTTGTGGAAGAATATGAACAAACCCCGCAACCTCTACGGTTTTTCTATGGTTTATTTCGAGGACGTTTATGGTGGCTTTCCTCAATTCTGCACTGGGGACGGTTTCACTTTAATCCTGCAGAAGTGCCATCTCGGGAACAGAAGAAAGTTAAGTTATCCGTTGCAGTAGTGGCAATTTTTGCTCTAATTTTCTTTCCTAGTTTGTATTTGACTACTGGTGTTTGGGGGGTAGTGAAGTTTTGGTTAATGCCTTGGCTGGTTTATCATTTCTGGATGAGTACCTTCACCTTAGTTCATCATACGGATCAAGGAATTCCCTTTCGGGATGAAGAGAATTGGAATGAAGTAGAATCCCAATTGTGTGGAACGGTTCATTGTAATTATCCCCGTTGGATTGAGTTTCTTTGCCACGATATTAATGTTCATATTCCCCATCATCTTTCTGTGGCGATTCCGTCTTATAATTTACGTCTCGCCCATGAGAGTTTGACGCAAAACTGGGGAGAGTATCTACAAATACGAAATTTTTCTTGGGAAATGATGAAAGACATTGTTGATGAATGTCATCTCTATGATTCTGATCAGGCTTATATTTCTTATCAGACTTATCGGGAAAGAAATAAATTGGATTAATTTGTCCTTTGTTGTTTGTAAACCAGTGAGCAGTTACCAGTGATCAGTTACCAGTGATCAGTTACCAATAACCAATATAGCCCTACTAAATCAGTTGTACCCCCCTTTAATTCCCCCCTTATTAAGGGGGGTGAGGGGGGATCTGAAGTTAAGCTATTTTTTACAAATGAGATCAGATTGCTATAACCAATAACCAATAACCAATAACCAATAACTAATCTACTGTTTTGCTTGCTTTACCATGGCAATTAAGGTGTGGTGAGCATCTTCTGAGTCTTGGAGGGAATGGTCAAAGGTAACCCGCACGGGAACTTCTTTTCCGTCAACGGTTGCAGAAAGATTCATTCCCTCATTATCAATGGATTTGAGAACGGCTGCTTCAGCTTCAGGGGTTTTGCCAAAGGTTTGGGCATAGAGAAGTACCGAGTCGCTGTGGTCTTCATTCATGTGTTTGCAAATACGATCGCTGATTTGAGGGGTAAGGGGATCGGCCATACTAATGACAAAAGGTGACGACATCTTCTAGTTTATCGGTTTTTTGCGGATAAGCCACTTCAGGGCGACGAATCAGAATTAAGGGGATATTGAGGGCTTTCGCGACGGCTTTTTTGGTGTCTTCTCCCCCAGCTTTTCCTGAGGCTTTACTGACGATTAAAGAGATTTCCCATTGTTCACAGAGGGCTTTTTCTAATTCATAATTGACAGGAGGACGCAGGGCGATGAGTTGTTTTTGGCTAAATCCTGCTTCTAGTGCTTTTTCAACAGAAACAACACTGGGTAAAACTCTGGCGAATAGGGTGGCTTGCTGATGCCAAGGTTGAAATTGGGGGAGTGCTTTATAACCAACGGTTAGCAAAACGCGCTGTTGAGTAAGGTAATCGCTATTAACAAGGGTCTTAAAACTGTCGAGGGTGATCACGTGCTGATCTTCGGTTGCTTTCACCTGTGGGCGTTCGTAGCGTAAATAGGGAAGATGACATTGTTGGGAGAGCGCGATCGCGCTTTCAGAGATTTCCACGGCATAGGGGTGAGAGGCATCAATAATGCGATCAATCCCTTCTCTGGCGATTAATTCTCTCATTTCCTGTGATGATAATGCCCCGACTTTTACCGTCATTAAATCAGAATCAGGATAGAGCGCGATCGCGCTTTCTGTGGTCACAGTTACCACACAGAAAAAACCATGAGTCACTAATTTTTTGGCAATTTTGGCACTTTCTTGAGTCCCACCAATCAACCAAACGTTTTTCATAAAATCTCCATCAAATAGGGTTTCCTGAAAAAAGCGCGATCGCGGAGTAGAGTGAAGATAATAGCCTCCCTTGGCTAAATACTGCCATTGATGATTAACTTGTTTTGCACAGGAATTAACTGTTACTATAGCGAAAACTTAAGATGAGGAGGGAAATGCTTCGAGTCAGCCACTGGAAACCACCAATAACTAGATATTGGGAACTCTTACAAGTTTTAGTGCAACGTAACCTCAAAACAAGGTATCGGGGTTCGATTCTGGGCATTTATTGGTCACTTCTTAACCCTTTAATTATGACCAGTCTCTACACCGCAGTATTCGGAGCGACCTTTTCAAGCTATTATAATGACTCAATTCTCAATTATATCCTTGCCGCTTTTACTGGACTGACAACGTTTCATTTCTTTTCTGGTTCCACCGCCCAAGCACTTCCTAGTATTGTGGATAATGGAGAATTACTCAATAAAATTTGCTTGCCTATTAGTGTGTTTCCAGTTTCTGTTATTGTTGCTAATATTTTTCAGTTTTTTTTAGGCGGTTTCCCCCTGATTGCCATGGTTACCCTCATTTCTTCTCACAGTTTCATTAATGTTATCAGTTTAATTGTTCCCGCGATCGCGCTTTATTTAATTTGTATTGGTTTTGGATTTTTCCTCAGTGCCTTATATGTTTTTTTCCGCGATATGTCCTTTTTGTATGAATTAATTAGTTTTGTCTTATGGATTAGTTCTCCTGTGTTTTATCCAGTGGAAATTGTTCCCAATAATGTCCGACCTTTTTTACTGCTGAATCCTTTAACGCCAATTATCGAGAGTATTCGCCAAATTTCTCTTTCTCAAAACCTTCCAGATCTTGGTTTAATGCTTCATGCTTGCCTCAATGGGATCATTGTTTTAACCTTAGGATGGAGCTTTTTTAATTGGCTGCGTCCCAAGTTTATGGATTTACTATAATGGAAGAACTGATTCGGTTAGAACAAGTGTCTTTATGGCGACGCACCCAAGAAGAATTTTCCTATGATTTTAAAACAACCCTTATCTCTTTCTTAGAGGGGAAATATAAAAAGCCCAGTAAGCAATTAGTTTTAGATCAAATTGACTTAGTGGTTCATAAGGGAGAAAAAGTTGGAATTATAGGAACTAATGGGGCGGGTAAATCAACCTTATTAAAAGTCATTTCTGGCATTTTAAAGCCAAGTTCGGGAACCGTTAAAGTCAAAGGAAAAATTTCTCCGCTTATTGAACTAGAGGCGGGTTTTGACCTGAATTTATCCGTTAGAGATAATATTATCCTTTATGGGGTAATGTTAGGCTTTTCTAAGCAAGAAATGAAAAAGCGGATTAAATATATTCTTCAATTTGCCGAACTCGAAGATTATTACTTATATCCCTTAAAGGGTTTATCTTCGGGAATGATTGCCCGTTTAGGTTTCGCGATCGCGACCGATTTTCAACCAGATATTCTCATTTTAGACGAAGTTTTATCCGTGGGCGATGAACAATTTCAATATAAATGTCAAAAACGGATGGAAAACTTTTGGAGTTCTGAAACAGCAATTTTAGTCGTCTCTCATAATTTACCTTTTATTGAAAAATTCTGCGATCGGGCAATTTTCTTGGAAAAAGGAAAGATCACCTATTACAATCAACCGAGTGCGGTCATTAATCATTATTTAGAAACCATTAAGCAATAAGGAATTAAGCAGTTAAAAGTAAGCTAACAACTTTTTCAACGGCTTGTCCATCTCCATAAAGTTGTATGCCACCTGAATCAGTGAAAATTTAAAAAGCATTTTTTCAAGCTGAATCATATCCAAGTATCCCACAGGTTCAATGATTATTGACAGCCGTTACCGTTGGGGTAAATAATAGGTCTGATCCAGAATCACTGAGAGGGCGATTAACTTCTTAAGGAACGTAATCCTGCTTCCACATGAGCAATCGGAATATGAAGTTTGGCTGCCGCGATCG
>JBKHER010000023.1:0-14178 GCA_046540715.1 Halothece sp. | reverse complement strand
AATAACGAATAACAAATAACAAATAACGAATAACAAATAACAAACTTATGACTCTGCTTGAAAAAAAATTAAACCACTATAAAGTTGAAATGCAGCATCCCAAACTGTGTCATAACGTCGTTGTAATTGAATATGGGGAGAAATGCGACTAAGCATCTGTGGAAACGCGATCGCGCTTTCGCCGAAACTGGTAAACTCATGCCAACAATCAATTTCAGGTAATTTTTCTTCTAAAAATTGCAACAACTGTAACCAATTGCGCCGTAACGTTTCTCCTTTCTGAATTTTTTCCGTTAAAGAATCACTTTGATGAAATTGATATTTTTGATCGCATAAGCGCAAAATGGCACGCCGTTGGGGAAGATGTAAATCATAAAGTTGGACATAATCTAAAACGTCCCTTTTTCGTTGCTTTTTCCCGCGATTATTTTTAGTAATAATTTCTTCAAAAATGGGAACTCGCCCTTGCACTTTCGCGCTAATTTCTGACCATTGAAAAGTTAAATTTCCCTCTTGACCATTACTCAGAGAACAACGGGCGGTTACGATGTCTTCTTTACAGCGCAGATATTGAACTTGAAACACATAAAGGGTATCTAGCTTGCTAAGAGGAAGAGAAAAACAAGGAACATGAGCTTGTTGTAAAACTTTTGTATAATAGATAAATTCTCCCATTGCTCCGAGACGAAAGAGTCGCCACCCTCGACTGGGCAATTGTAAACGAGCATTATAGGGATCAATTTGGAAGGTGGTAGCAAGAGTTTGCGCGGCTGCCTTTTTTTCTTCCGAGGGAATAGCAGTTAAGACAAAAACGGCTAACTCTTTTCCTCCGGGTTGGGCTAAGGCTTCTTGAATTACTTGTTGATCTTTTTTATTGACATTGGTTTCCAATTGACGGATTGCTTCTCGGGTTTGCGACAGTAGTTTGCGATTACTACAGGTTTGGAGAAGAGATTGATAAGTTCTTCTAGCGGTTTCAGTTTCTCCGTTGGCTTGCTGGATTTGGGCGGTATAAAATAGCAGCCAAGGATGATCGGGATATTCGGGTTTGAGGGTGTCTAAAATTTGGTTAGCAGTGGTATAGTCTTGTTGCGCGATCGCGCTGGCAATTTCCTCAAACATGAGACTTATCTGAATCAATGGGAGGTTATGTTGATTTTAACGTTTCGGGAGAAGGTGATGAATAAGGCTAATGGCATGATCAACCGAATCAGCGACAGAAACTTGTTTTTCGGCTAGAGATTGGAAAAAAGCAATGGAGACATCGGGATTTTGGAGAAGAATCACAGACTTACCATTTTTTAGGGCGAGGGCGATTTCCGAAGCGGTTCCCATTCCCATCCCACAAGCGACAACCATGTCACTAGAAAGGACATTAATATTATTGCGCCCATTCCCCATATCCGTGAAAATAGGTAAATCAACGGCAGAGGACATATTGCTGTCATCAGCGGTGGGAAGAACACCTAAAGTTAATCCTGCCACTGATTTTGCCCCTTGACTAGCCGCTTCCATCACTCCTTGATTGCGCCCGCCAGTTAATAAAACCCAGCCTTGTTGGGCAATTTTTTGCCCTAATTCATAAGCGCATTTGATTTCCGTGTCTGTCCCCTGATTCCCCGGCCCCATTACGCCAATAATCGTTTTACGCATGGTTTAATCATTTGTCTGATTGAGTAATTTAGTAAAATCTGAGGGAAGAGGCGCGATCGCGCAGATTTTTTCTCCTGTGATGGGATGCGTTAATTCCAGTTTTCTCGCGTGTAATACTTGTCCCGATAATTTAATTCCTAAAGGCTTTGCCTTACTATAAACTGGATCACCGACAATGGGATGTTTCATCGCAGCACAATGGACGCGAATTTGATGGGTACGCCCAGTTTCTAAACGAAAACCCATGAGAGTATAGTTTCCTAGCCTTTTCTCCACCCACCAATGGGTAACGGCGTTTCTTCCTCCTTTCTCTACCACTGCCATTTTTTTGCGATCAACGGGATGGCGACCAATGGGCAAATCAATCGTTCCTGTTTTTTCTGGCGGTGAACCATGGACAATCCCCAGATATTCCCGAATCGCCGTTTTTGCCTGAATTTGGGCTTGTAAACTTTGATGGGCGCGATCGGTTTTTGCCACCACTAACGCCCCGCTAGTCTCCTTATCTAAGCGGTGGACGATGCCCGGGCGTTCTACCCCGCCAATCCCTGCTAAGTTATCACAATGGGCAAGTAAGGCATTAACTAGCGTTCCTGTTTCATGCCCTGGGGCGGGATGCACCACTAACCCTGCTGGTTTATTGATAATGATAAGATGCTCATCTTCATAGAGAACATCAAGGGGAATCGACTCAGGTTCTAACTTTAGGGGTTTTAAGGGGGGAAGAGAGAGACAAATTTCTTCCCCACCTTGGACGGGAGATTTTTTATTAGTAACGACAACCCCATCAACAGTGACAGATCCCTGTTCAATGAGCTTTTGTAATCGAGAACGGGATAAATCTGAGAAATGGGAAGTTAAAGCGCGATCGAGCCGTTGCTTTTCCCCTTGAATTGTAATCTGTCGATACTCCCAGTTATTCACTTATTTTTTAGAGGACTCGGTATATTTTTTAGCTTCTTCTTTGGCTTCACTCGCCGCACTTTTTGCCATCGCCCGTTCTAAGCGCAGTTTTTCCATATACACTTTCAAATCATCCCCCACTTGACCTGCAAGTAAGAAACAGCCAATTAAGTTGGGAATTGACATGGCAATGAGCATCATATCACTAAAGTCTAAAACCGTTCCTAATTCAATGACTGAACCGAGGAAAACAAAGACAATGAATAAGAGTTTATAGAGAATAATGCTATCTTCCCCAAAAAGATACATCCATGCTTGTTCTCCGTAATAACTCCAAGAAACAATATTGGAGAAAGCAAATAAAATGACGGCAATGGCAAGAACAGTGGGAAACCAATTGACGACTGTGCCAAAGGCTGCAGCAGTGAGTTGGATTCCTGTGGCTTCTCCTACGGCAAATCCTTGATCAACCCCTGTAATAACAATGGAAATTGCAGTGAGATTACAGACAATCATGGTGTCAATGACAGGTTCAGTGGCAGCAATTAAGCCTTCTTGAATCGGTTGATCACTTTTAGTTGCCGAGTGCGCGATCGCGGATGATCCAATCCCAGCGGCATTAGAAAACGCTGCCCGACGAAATCCTTGCACGATTACGCCCACTAATCCCCCTTCAATGGCAACGGGAGAAAATGCGCCTTCAAGAATGGTTCCCATTGCTTCTGGAATCAACTGCCAATTTGTTCCAATAATCCAGAGACAGCCCGTAATATAAAATAAGACCACTAGGGGAACTAAACGACTGGTAACCACGCCAATGCGACTAATACCGCCGATAATGACTGCCCCCACCAATAACGCCATGACTATGCCAAAAAACCAGCTACGATCCTCGATAAAGGGTAAAACCCCAGCTAAGGCAGCATAAGACTGGTTCGCCTGAAACATATTCCCTGCGCCAAACGTTCCTAAAATACAGAGAATGGCAAATAAGATGCCCAACCCCGTCCCAAGAGAACCTAAGCCTAATTCTCCCAAACCATTAGACAGATAATACATGGGGCCACCGGCAACGCTACCATCGGGCTTAACTTGGCGATATTTTTGTCCAAGGGTAGATTCGACAAACTTCGTGGACATCCCCAAAAAACCTGCAATAATCATCCAAACAATGGCTCCGGGGCCGCCCATTTGAATCGCGATCGCTGATCCCGCGATACTCCCTAAACCAACTGTTGCAGAAAGGGCAGTGGAAGCGGCTTGGAAAGGCGAAACCTCTCCCTCTTGGTCATCATCATCGTCACTACTATTTTGATATTGTCCAGTGAGAACAGCTACTGCATGACTAAACCCACGGATATTAATTAATCCCATGCGAATGGTGAAATAAACGCCTCCCAAAATCAACCAGAGGACAATAATGGGAAAACCAAATACGGGATAAAAGAAGATGGTTTTTAGGATGTTAACAATCTGAGCAAAAGCGTTATCAATTTGATTTAAGATGTCTAGTCTTTCTGCCGCAGCAACCACTAAACTATCCATTATTTGCTGAAAAGAAATTAGAAATATTGTCATCATCAATTAAGTTCAATACTTTTTTATAGTAGTCCTAGATCAGTTTTACCCTCCTTCCTAAGGGGGGGAGGGGGGCTCAACTATAGCAAGATTCTTTAAAAATGTTATGACTTCGTATTTCATTATCCCCTATGAGTTGCTTATTGTCTATTCTCTATCTATTTCCAGGCGCGATATTTTTGCAAAAACCACTTTAATAACTGAACTAATGTTAGTATTTTTTGTGATTTTTGTTGTAAATTTGCATACTTTTTGCGAAACCTGAGAGCTTGATATTCAGCTTGTCGGAAGTTTAGCACGATTAAAGTCATTAAAAAGGGAGTTTGTTTTTCTAAACTTTCGAGAGTATCTGCTAATTGCGTTAAATTTTTTTTCCATTTTATAATTTGCCAAAATAGGTAACAATTAATTAGACAAATAAGAGTATTACAAATTAGAACAAAGGTAAGCATTCGTAAGTTAAAGTCAGCAGGAAGGTTAAAGGGGATTAAGATGATTTAATTCCTAGCCAATAACCAATAACCTGTAAAGAATTATTTAAGTGTTCCTCATGATTTCTTGGGGGTGCGTCATTCTTTTTTCTTCTAAGACATAGTCTGGAATGCAGTTTTCCGCCATATATTGATGATATTCTTGCTCGGCTTTTTCTACTGCTTGCTGACTCCAACCACAATCGGTTTTTAAAACGTCACTGACAATCGGTAACACATCTAAACCATAATTTAACTGCATCGCAATGGTGGTGCGACGACGGAGAAGATCAATCAAATTCTGGGCAAATTCGTGGCGTACAGCGTAAACAATTTGTGCTTTAAGATCAGGTAACTTGGGACTTATGGGACTAGCAAGGTTAGGATCTTCATCTGTTAATTGTAATACTTCTGTGGCTCTTGCCCCATAGAGGGTAAATAAATGATCTAAAGTAGCAAGAGAAACGCGATCGCGATATTGATTCACCGTTGCAGTTACTTTCTCATCACTGGGAAAAATTGCCCCCGGAAAGGGCGTTTTTAGGGTTGGACAAGGAGAGGGTTTCCGTTTTTGCTTTTTCAAGACAGCATCGACTAATTCTTCTCCCACATGACGAAAGGTGGTTAGTTTCCCGCCAATTAAGGAGATCACATTATTAATTCCCTCAGCAGAATGATCGTGTAAAATATGTTTACGGCTGACACTGCCCGGTTTTTGATTAGGCGCAGCATAAGGAAGCGGACGGACTCCAGAATAGGTAAATTGAATGTCATCCCGAGTCAGTTGGGCGCTGGGAATAATTAAGTTCGTTTCTTGTAGGAGATAATCAATTTCTTCGTTATCCGCTTTTACTTGATCTAGGTTTCCCTGAAATCGTAGGTCAGTGGTGCCAATTAAATACATTCCTAACCATGGCACGATAAAGAAGGGGCGACCATCGGATTTTGCTTCCACATACAGGGCCGTATCAGGCGCACCAGAGAAAGGAGGAACTACAATATGGCTGCCTTTAGTTCCCCCAATTTTGGGCTGATTACTGATAGAAATACTTTCTCCGTTTTCTTCCCCACGTTGGCAAATTTCATCCACCCAGGGGCCAGTGGTATTGATAATGGTAGCGCGATCGCTGCCTTGAACCGTAAAGGTTTCCCCTGTTAGTTTGTCTTCACACTGGAGTTGTTTAATCTGGTTTCCCTCTCGAACTAACTTGCTAACTTCCGTATAATTGAGACAAGTTGCACCCGCTTCGGTAGCAGCAATAATATTTTCTAAACAGAGGCGTTCAGCATAAACCGCTTGTCCATCATAATACTGTGCGCCCCCTTTTAAACCTTCTTGGTCTAAATAACGAAACAGTTGATGGAATTTCTCTCTGGGAAGCATCCGATGGGAAGGAAGGGTTTTATCATAGCTAAAAATATCATAGAGAAACATTCCAGCTTGAATTTTCCAATAGGGGCGCGATCGATCTCCATAAACGGGTACAGTTAGCATCAAGGGTTTCACCAGATGAGGCGCAGTACGAAGTAAAACTTCCCGTTCTCGCAGCGACTCTCTGACTAGAGAAAATTCAAAATACTCTAGATAACGTAACCCACCATGAATAAGACGAGTTGACCAACTTGATGTGCCACTAGCATAATCATTTTTTTCTAGTAAAATTGTTTTCAGCCCTCGCAAGGCAGCATCCCGAGCAGTAGCCGCCCCATTAACACCTCCCCCAATAATAATCAGATCATAATTCGTGTTGGCAATGGTTTGAAAATCTCGCATCCTTTTATTTATCCTGTTATCTCCATTAATTTCACTCCTCCCTTAGTTTAAGTTACATTTCCAAACCTCTCAGCTTTCTTGGGAAATAGTTTTCTCCTAAACTAATATCATTTTGGACAATTGGTGCTACATTCAGATCTCCCCAACCCCCTTGCTAAGCGGATACAGGGGGGACTTTTTACAAACCAGATCATATTGCTATATACAGTGATTTAAAAGCCAGCTTATTGTAACCTTAAATAAAGCCCCATACTACTTTAATCACTCAAAAATGGCAGTGAGTTAATGGAACTTAAGCCCAGTCTCGAAACCCTCGTCACAGAAATCAACACCATTAATCGGGTTTGGAAACAATCATCGGAAGCACTTTTAGACTCCAATTCTGGTTTATCTACCTCACTGCGAGACTTAAAAAGCACTCTCCAAGTGCGTCTATTACGAAACTATCCCCAACAAGTTTATCTTATCCCAGACGATGAAACCGAAAGCGAAGAACCTCTTTACAGCGTTCGGTTACGTGAACCTGTTGCTAACTTTTGGAACGCCGCCCATCTTCCCGTTCGAGTCGCAGAGGAAATGTTAACCCCCGAAGAATTAACCCAGTTTACTGAAAAATCAAATATAGAAAATTCTAAATCATCATGCTAAACGCTATTGAAATCAATAACTTATTTTTTATCAATATTGTGAGGATTATCTTTATTGTTGGATTCGTTATCGAAATTGCACTGATCGTCAACTACTATCGGGAAACAGGAAAAAAGGCAAAACAAAAAAGCGAAAATCGCGATCTTTCTATTTTCAGCAAAGGAAATATTCGGAGTCCATTGCACTTTGTTCCCACTTTATTAACCGCGATCGGAATTTTAGGAACATTTTGGGGAATCTCGCAAGGGTTAAAAGGAATTGACTTAGCAAATATCAACAATACTGATGCCCTACTCAACAGTAGCACTGAACTTTTAGCTGGAATGAAAACCGCGTTTCAAACTTCTTTATGGGGGTTAGGAGGTGCTAGTTTATTTATTTTTATTCTTGCAGGTAGCGAAACCCTAAAACGGGTGCGCCGTAATCATTTAATTCCAAAAATCCGTCAGAACAGTGACCAAAATCAAACCCAAGACCTGATTAACCAGTTAGGAAATATCGCAGACAAAATGGAAGGGTTAGCCACCCTCAACGCCAAAAACATTGGTGAAGAAGTCGCCACCGCCTTAAACCCCACATGCCAAGACCTCAGAAATGACCTCAAAAGCCAACATCAAACCCTTCAACAACTAACCACTCTCACACCTGAAACCATCGGAGAAGAAGTCGCCACCGCCTTAAACCCCACCTTTGGAGAGATTAAAAATGATTTAAACCTTCAACGCCAAACTATTGAAAACCAACGCCAAGAACTTCTAACAACGCTTATTGGAGAACTTAGAAACGAAGTCATCGAACCTGTTATCACCCGTCTTGATGAAAGTGCAGCCATGACAAAAGAGGCTTCTAATGCAGTCAAAGAACTCAAACAAGAACTAGGCGGTATATCCGAAAGTCTCGCCACCTCTATCCAAACCATCCAACAATTCCAAGAACAAACCCTCGGACAACTGGAAGCCTTCGCCCAAAACTTACAACAAATCCTAAACCAATTCAAAACCGACACACAAGGGGTTATGGAACAAATGGCGACCGATATCCATAACGCTGTTAATGAGAGTATCTTAGGGATGGAAGCCCAACGCACCGCTTTTGCTGAAAGCGCCGAACAAGCCTCAACCACCTTCCGAGGAATCCGAGAAGACTTACAAGCCGCCCTCACGACTCAAGCCCAACAACAACAAACCATGTTAGAAAATGTGCAAAGTTCCACCGAAAGCATTTTACAAGAAGCCAACAACGCCTTTGCAGAACAATCAAACACCCTTACCCGTGTGGGAACAGAAGCCTCTGAGATGATGAGTAACGCCAGTGATAACCTCAATGGAACGCTAACTAATATTGATTCCATGCTGCAAAATACGCGCCAAACCGTACAGCAAGAATTAGAAAACTTCCGCCTCAACTATCAAGAATCGCTCAATCAGTTTTTTGAACAGCAAAATAGCCTCCTTGAAGAAACACTAGGAAAACAACGGGAAGGGTTAGAAGAAGTCGTCAGAGAATTACAACGAGTGTTCCAAGAAGATGCTAAAAATATGACCGAACAAGTCATCGAAAGTATGAACAAAATTCAAACTACAACTCAAGCTGTTAGTGACTTAGCCAATACAACTGGTTTAACCTCTGCTGAACGTTTGGCACAAATTCAAGAAATAGCCCGAACATTAGGTAGTGAATCGCGAAATATCAATCAGGCTTATCAAAACCTGATCCAAAACTTTAATCAAGGTTTAGAAACTTGGAATGAAAATCTAACCCAATACTTTGAACAAGCCAATGAAACCTATCAGCAAGGGCGACAAGAATCAGAACAAGCAGCCGCAGAGGTTTGTAATCAACTCAATCAAACTTCTCAAGGGTTAATGAGTGTTGCTTACCATTTGGTTGCCGCAGCAGATGACTTAAATAATTCCAACGGTAATCGTTAAATTATCTCTTATTCCCCTCTTTCAAAGAGGGGTTAACTCTTATTCCCCCCTTACGAAGGGGATTACACAAAAGTAAAAATAATGTTCAAATCTTTAGAAGGAGAAAACAATGTTAGATTTAGACAAATTTAATTCCAATTCCGAACTAGACTTAGAAGATGAAGAAGATCAGGAGTCTGGAGTTTGGCTATCAATTAGCGATTTAATGTCGGGATTATTATTATTCTTTGCTTTACTTTTTATTGCTACTCAAATTCAGCTACAGAAAAAAATAGAAGAGTTAAGAAAATATCGGGAAGCACTAGAAAACCTACCCTTAATTGTTATGACTACAATTGAAGAAGGCGTTGGTGGTGATGCAGTAAACGTTGATCCAGAAACGGGAGATGTGAGCTTAGATGATAAAATTTTGTTTGCAGAAGGGGAGTCGGAACTGAAGCCTGAAGGAAAAGCGTTTCTTAACAAATTTATTCCTGTTTACAGCCAAGTCATTTTTTCTAAACAAGAGTTTGAAGAAGAAATTGCACGGGTTGTTATTGAAGGACATACCAGTTCCAAAGGTTCAGATGATGCGAATCGTGCTTTAAGTTTAGAACGGGCTTTATCTGTGGCAGATTATATTTTTTCTGATGAATTAAAATTTCAAAATCAGAAACGCTTTGAAGAAAAAATTTTAATTAGTGGACGAGGAGAAATTGATGCCAATCAAACTATGGATGATCCAAAAGATCGAAAGGTGACATTTCGTTTCCAATTGCGCCGTCCTGATTTTAGTGATTTTGTGAATCAGGAAGGGGAAAAGATTAAAGACTCTATTGATAATCAACGTTAATCGTGTCCTTTAGAATTCAATGGGAATTAATCCCCCCTCACCCCCCTTTGAAAGGGGGGAAATATTCGCCCCCTAACTTTGAAAGAAGCGAAAACTTTACCACCCGCCAAGTCCTAGGAGAGTTAAAAAAGGAGAATTAAGATGGTAGGTTTTAAGCAAATTGTTTCTATTGAACCGTTACAATTAAAACCAACAGCACTTACAGAACTAGCCAATAAAATTGGAAATAATACTGAATTTTCTCCCCCAGAGTTACCGCAAGGAGTAGCTCAATATCAAAATCTTAATCCACGTTCTTTAGATGAGATTGTGATGGATTTAGAGGAAGGAAATGCAGATAATATCACTTTATTAGAGTGGGTTTACTGTATTTATGCTAAAGAAGAATGGGATGCTGAACATTCACAGGAACAACGATTAGCTACTTCTCGATTGGTTTGGGAAAATGCCATTGATAATTATACATTAAAACAACGTTTATGTTCCCGATTAGCTTATTATTACGATGGAAATAAAGAGAGTTTAGCGCGGTCTTTTGTCGAAACGTTTTCTAGTTTATCTGATGTATTGAGGGATGATGATTTAACAGTTAGCGTTTTACTTCAATTTAGAAAACGTGATCCCCTTTTACCCCTAGCACAGCTTTCTCTCTCGGAACAATTAACACCGAAACAATTATTTATTACGGCTCAATTACCGAGTAATTTAAGCATCATCAATGATGTTTTAGAGTATGTGGTGACAGCTTTTTCTCAGTCAATACCACAACAAAACCAAGCGAATTGGTTAGTTAAATGTTTGGAAGACATGACTGTTGACCAAGAAATTAGTGCGGTAGAAACATTACTAAAAAACGTGAGTGCTGAGTTCGGTGGACAGTTTCAAAACTTAGTTCAATGGTTACAAAATCATTATGGATCACGATCAAGCAGTTCTCGATGGAATCGGCTTTCTAGTGAAGCAAAAAGCGCGTTAAGACAGTGGTTGGGGGCTGCGAATTATCGAGATTTTCAAAAGTTAGTTAATCTAATCGCTTCTCAGTTTCCAGATCATGGTGGAAAAGAACACCATGAAAAAAATCAACTCCTCAGCAGAAAGTATTTTTGGGAACAATACTCAGATCAATTTGAGCGCATTCGCATTTTACTTCCTCAGTCTTCGGTTAATGTTGTGGGAAATCAATTACTTCAAGATGTTGATATCATTCAAAATGATGGGAGTGATGAAACAGAGGTTTGTATTTTTGATTTTGGAGACTGGTTTGTTGTGGAGTTTTTCCGAGGTGGTGGAAGCGAAACTCGCCTTTTCCATCGTCATCAATATCCCAACATTGAACAAGAATTGTTTACGTCTTCTCAGTTATCAGTAAAGCGTTTACGACGATTAGGAGGAGAAAAACATGATCACGTTTATCTTTGGCAAATTGACTGTGAAAAATGGTTACGGAATCGAGGAATTTTACCCAATAAGGGAACAACTCACTTTAAAAGGCGAAATAAAGATAATCCCGATCGCGCTTTTTTAGACCCTTATAATCCTAAAACAGGGTTGTTACTACATGATCCAGAGGGAAGAAAAAGACAAACACGAGAACAAAAATTAATCAGATGGCATCAAGAAATTGATCAGTTAGAAAGAGAAGCCAAAGCGGCTTATCTTAGGTAGTAGTGGCGATCAAATGATTGGAATTTGGTATTAATTGCCAGTAAAAAAGGGATAACTGAGTATAGCCAATTATCCCTACTTTGAACTTAACTTTAACTAAAAGCTACTTTTCTACAGCATTAAGCATTTCTTTTAATTTAGCTAATTCATCTGCCCATCGCGGATCAGGTTGAGTTGCTTCATTGCTATTGTTAGTTTTGTTATTGTTAGTGTTGGTAGCAGGTTGCTTCCTTCTATTATTTTTGCCCCGCCGTTTATTACTGGCAGCCTCTTCTTTATTTTTCTGTTTAGTAGGGCGAGAATTACGGGCTTGAGAAGACTCTTCTTTTTCCTGCTTAGAACCATCTTCTTCACCCTTTCCTTTATTACGAGGTAATGCTTTTTCAATTTTTAAGGCATTCTCTCTGAAGGTTTGACCGTTATGTTTTTCAATAATTTCATCAGCCATTTCATCAGTGGGAACGGTAACAAAGGCAAAGCCACGGCAGCTTCCCGTTTTACGATCCTTAATTACTTTAATTGATAAAGATTCACTTGCTTCACCAAAAACCTCTTGCAATTCTTCTCGCTCGACTGTAGCCTTTGGTAAATTCCCTACATATAGACGCACGGACATAATAAAAATACCTCTCTTTATTTTAGCTGGTCAAAAACTTTTTAGTACAGTTACCATTCATTTCATAAGTTGGGGGAAAATTTACAACAAACTTGCATTTAAATGGTGGAGTTTTATTAATTGTGTTTTTGTGGCAATCATGTATTTAATCTTGTGCCAATTCATTAACATTTTCCCACTACTTTGCGCTTATTACCTTGACGATGGGAATAACGCAAACCGCGCAAAGAAAAAAAAGTCTGAAATTAGCTGTAACTGCACTCAAAATTATTACAATCTTTTTACACTCTGTCTTCAAGCTATCATGGATTAAGAATTTTCGCTACCCTAGATGATTTAAGTCATCTTCTCGGCAAATCTATTTACAAAGCTAACACTCTATCTTACCTAATTTTTGAAAGTTTGACAAGTCCCTTAATGGGTTTATGCCTTAAACATGACAGATTCAGAGCAACCACAAACAGACAAAACAAACTATCAGCCTCCAGAAGGAGCCGTAACTGACGGAATTTTTGGCAACGATCTTCCCTACGAAGCGAGAGCCGAATGGACAGTCTTACGCAAGAAAGAAAAACCGATTGCAGAAATTTTCCACGTTGCTTATCTTGCTCGTAATGCGAATTTTCAAGAACGCCCGCTCACCTTTGCTTTTAATGGTGGTCCCGGGGCAGCAGCGGCTTTCTTACACTTGGGCGCACTCGGCCCCCATTTAGCGAAATTTAATGATGATGGTTCCGCCCCCCCGCCTCCAGCGAAGTTAGTTGAAAATCCTTATAGCTGGTTACCGTTTACCGATTTAGTTTTTGTTGATCCGGTGGGAACTGGGTTTAGTCGCACGATTGATGATCCCGAAAAATCAGGGAGTTCTGGAAAATCCTCAGATAGTTCTTCTGCTAGCAATCGTAAGTCTTCTGGGGAGGAGGAAGAAAATCGGGAGTTCTATGCTATCAAGCGGGATTTAGAGTCGTTAGCGGAGATGATGCAACGATTTTTATCGGAAAATGATCGCTGGCGCAGTCCCATTTTTATTGCAGGGGAGAGTTACGGTGGCTTTCGGGTGGCAAAACTGGCAAAATTGCTTCAGGAAAGCTATGGCATTGGACTAAATGGGGCAATTCTGGTGTCTCCCGCATTAGAGTTCCAAAGTCTTGATCCGTCTGATTATGATATTCTCTCTTGGGTAGATACGTTTCCGTCGATGGTGGCAACGGCAGCGTTTCATGGTAAGAGTCAAACTTATACTACGGAGACTCCACGAGAGACGGTGGTTGCTGAGGCGGTTAAGTTCGCCAGTAATGATTTGGTGCGCTTGTTGCTTCAAGGTGAGGCAATGCCAGCATCGGAACGGGAGTCGATCTTACAGTCAATGGCAAATCAGTTAGGGTTACCTCTAGATTTAGTGACTAAAGCCCAAGGACGGATTACACAGCCAGTTTTTGTGCGGAATTTACTGCGCGATCGCCGACAAGTTTGTGGGCTGTATGATGCGACAATTACTGCACCGGATCCGTTTCCAGATCGTGAACAATTTGAGGGGCCAGATCCCACTTTGTTTGGCATCGATCGCGTTTTTAGCGGCGCTATCAATGTCTTACTGCGAGAGGTAATTGGGGTAAAAACTGACCGAACTTATCATCTTCTCAGTCTCGATATTAATCGCACTTGGAAGCTAGATTATGATCGTCATGTCCTTCAGAGTCAAATTGGGGCAACGGATGATTTACGCTATGGTCTAGCTCTAAATCCTCATCTGAAGGTTTATATTAGTCATGGTTACTATGATTTAGTTACCCCATTTCAGGCTTCTAATCGCATTGTGCAACAGATGAAACTCGATGAAACCATGGCCAATAATTTACAAGTGCGACAGTTTGGTGGGGGCCATATGTTCTATATTTGGTCAGAGTCGCGGACGGCTTTATGGACAGAGATGAAGCAGTTTTATGATCGCGCGATCGCGTCAAGCCAGTAATACTTTCAAAAAGTACCCCCCTGTCTTTGTCAACCAGTGACCAGTAATCAGTGAACCAATAACTAATAACTAATAACTAATAACTAATATCAAATCCGTTTGATTAATTGGCATAGCGAGCAAGATGCTCGCACTC
>JBKHER010000022.1:0-14365 GCA_046540715.1 Halothece sp. | reverse complement strand
TAGGGGGGACTTTTTACAAATGAGATCATATTGCTATAACCCTCTTCTGTCAGTCTCCGAATCGAAAAATCAATTCAATTTTCCGAAAGTTTGTCTGGTAGCGCGATTGACCCGAAGGGTCACCGAATCGAAGATTCGATCGCGCTGGTAATTGTTAGTATTAAATATTTCCTATTAGCCAAATTAAAGAATCCAGTGTTCATAAGCCTTACAGCGACAAGTTTACGGAAAGTGACAAAAGCGGGATAGAAGATAAGAAACTTGTAATTGAGTAGCTAAACCTGCACAGAGGATAGTTCTGCGACTGTCTCTAATTGATATAATCTGGGGAGGTTTCACCGATTCTATTTAAACGATTTAGTATGGCATCAATCCGAGAGTTACATCAACAGTTGATCAATAAAGAACGCTCTGCACAGGAACTTACCCAAGACACCTTCGCGCGTATCGAAGCATTAGAACCGAAGTTACATAGTTTTCTTCACTTGATGAAAGAGGAAGCGGAATCCACAGCAAAAAAGGTGGATGAAAAAATTGCTGCAGGAGAGGAGATTGGTCTCTTAGAAGGGCTTCCCATTGGCGTTAAAGATAATATGTGTATGACAGGAGTGCCAACTACCTGTGGCTCTCGGATTTTAGAGAATTTTGTGCCTCCTTATGAGTCAACGGTAACCAGTAAGTTAAAGCAAGCTGGGGCGGTATTAGTGGGGAAAACCAATCTCGATGAGTTTGCGATGGGGAGTTCTACCGAAAACTCGGCTTATGCCCTAACTGCTAATCCTTGGGATACCTCACGAGTGCCAGGGGGTTCTTCTGGGGGTTCGGCTGCGGCGGTGGCAGCCCAAGAATGTGTGGCGGCGTTGGGTTCAGATACAGGGGGATCGATTCGTCAACCTGCATCTTTTTGTGGTGTGGTGGGGATTAAACCCACTTATGGCTTAGTGTCTCGCTTTGGTTTAGTGGCGTTTGCGTCTTCTTTGGATCAAATTGGTTCTTTTGGGCGTAGTGTTGAGGATGCAGCGGTTTTATTGGGCGCGATCGCGGGTCATGATCCAGCCGATAGCACCAGTTTAAATATTGAGATTCCAGACTATACGCAGTATTTAACCCCCGAGTTACCGAAAGACCGCAAGCTCAAAATTGGCGTAATTACAGAAACTTTTGGGGAAGGACTCTCAGAAGAGGTTAAAACGGCAGTCGAAGCAGGGATTGAACAATTTAAGGCTCTCGGTGCAGAAATTGTGGAGATTTCTTGTCCCCGTTTCCGTTACGGATTGCCAGCCTATTATATTATTGCCCCCTCCGAGGCTTCCTCTAATTTGGCGCGGTATGATGCGGTGCGCTATGGAAAACGCAGCGAGGATGCCGATAATTTGCTCTCTATGTACACCAAAACTCGTGCTGAAGGATTTGGTGCGGAGGTAAAACGCCGCATTATGGTGGGAACTTATACCCTTTCGGCAGGTTATTATGATGCCTATTATCTGAAGGCGCAAAAGGTACGAACGCTGATTAAACAAGATTTTGAAAAAGCGTTTGAGTCAGTGGATTTATTAGTGTGTCCAACTTCTCCCACAACGGCGTTTAAGGCGGGAGAGAAAACCGATGATCCGTTGAGTATGTATCTATCTGACTTGACAACGGTTCCCGTGAGTTTAGCTGGGTTGCCAGCTTTAAATCTTCCTTGTGGATTTGATTCTCAGGGCTTACCCATTGGCATGCAGTTGATTGCTAAGGTGTTAAGAGAGGATCAGCTGCTACACACAGCTTATGTTTATGAACAAGCAACGGACTGGCATAAACAGAATCCACAAATTACCTAATAATGGTGAGCTGGTTGAGGTTTAGGTTAAGAGTAATGATTTATGTTTTAGCAATTGGCGCGATCGCGTATTTAGTGGCTGGTTTGACGCTATTTGCCACCCAAAGAAGACTTGTCTTTTTCCCCTGTCAAACGATTCAGGCAACTCCAAGTGACTATAATTTGCCCTATGAATCGGTTGATATTCCCATGGGAAAGGGGGAAAATCTCCATGGTTGGTGGATACCCAGTGAGTCTAGCAATGCCCCTGTAATGCTCTATTTACACGGCAATGGGGGCAATGTCGGCACCAATCTCCCCCGTGCCCAGCGTTTTCATTCTGTGGGGTTTTCGGTGTTTCTCATTGATTATCGCGGTTATGGTAAGAGTCAAGGGCGGTTTCCCAGTGAAAAACGAGTGTATGAAGATGCGGAAACAGCATGGCGATATTTAGTGGAAGAACGGAAGATTTCCCCCGATAATTTATATGTGTTTGGTCATTCTCTTGGTGGCGCGATCGCGCTCGAATTAGCCAATCGCCAGCCCCAAATCCCAGGCTTAGTCATTGAAGGTTCTTTTACCTCTATCATGGATATGGCGACTCATATTGGGAAATATAATTGGCTTCCCATTAATTGGGTTCTCACACAACGCTTTAATTCCAAGAAAAAACTGTCTTCCCTCAAGATGCCCATTTTCTATATTCATGGCACCAATGATCCCGTTGTTCCCTATAAAATGAGCCAAGAACTTTATCAAGCCTCAGAAGGGGAAACAGAACTCTGGCTAGTGGAAGGGGCTGGTCATCATGATATTGGCGAAATCATGGGAGAAACTTATCAGCAGAAAGTTTGGGACTTTATCATGGAAAAAGATCCCTCTTTATTTCCCTCCTCCTAGAACTGTAATGGACAATTTTAAGTCACTTCACAGGGGGGAGTTTGAAAACGGGACTGACGGGGCTCGAACCCGCAACTTCTGCCGTGACAGGGCAGTGCTCTAACCAATTGAACTACAGTCCCTTGCGGTGCGACTACTATAGTAGCGATTATTTCAGGGTTTGTCAACAGTGAGAGCAAATTTTTTTTCTAGACTCAGAGGAAAAAACGCGCACCCGTCTAATTTCCAAGCTGTGATGTTAATTGGAGGAATATCTGTCTATGACGAACAATTCCACAAAAGAACTTCCTGATTCTGTCACCGAAGCCTTATATAACAATAACAGTAACGAGCCTAATCTGGAGCAATCCTCGGAACCTGATCCCGTTACCCTTGATTTAGCCCTAGAGGATATCCGTCGCGTTATAGAACAACAGCATCAACAAAGTCAACTACTAACAACAAAACTTAACATTTTATTTGCCGTTAATAGTGGGGGAATCCTCACCGCCCTTGCCATTTCTAAACTAATTTTAATTCCCAGCATCTTTAGTATTGCAGAAATGATCGGGTTTATGATTACTTTTGCCTTACTTCTGAGTGCCTTTTTACCGCGTCAAGTTGCAGTGACTCCCAATTTAGGAAATATCGAAGTTGTGGAACGTTACCTTAACCTCTCTAAAACGAACTATCAGCTACAAATGATTGTCAATCTAGTGGAGACTTATAATGTAAATAGACAAAGATTAGACGATAAATCAAAATCCCTAACCTATGCAGCTTATTCTACTTTTACCATTGTCGTGATTGTTACCCTTCACGTTTTCTCGCTGTATTATGGTACGTAATTATCTCAGTTTAATCATGAATACCGAAGCAAATTACGATCCCAACTATGATCAACAAAACAAGAGCAATGATGGGCAAGAGGAAGGAATTAAATTGCCTGATCCCGATATGGAAAATGTTACGGTTTTAACTGATAATTTGCCCAATAACCCAATTTTACCTTGGAACCATTATGATTCTCCTTGGGAAGAAGAACCTGAGGAAGAGGAATCAAATAACCAATAACCAATGCGCTTATTATGAGTCATTATCAAGAAACTATAACTGTTAAAACAACTGGAAAATGCTTACATAAAATTACCTCTAAAGTTGAATCTATCGTTGCTCAATCAGGGGTCGAGAGAGGACTTTGTAATATTTTTATTCGTCACACTTCGGCGAGTTTAATTATCCAAGAAAATGCTGATCCTGATGTTTTAACCGATCTCTCTAACTTTATGAAGAAATTAGTTCCTGAAGATACCAGTCTTTATGTTCATAATGCAGAGGGGCCCGATGATATGCCAGCCCATATTCGTTCGGTTTTAACTCACACCTCGGAACAAATCCCCATTGATCGGGGACAATTATTATTAGGAACGTGGCAAGGAATTTATGTCTGGGAACATCGCGATCGCGCTCAGATGCGAGATATTGTCATCCACATTAGTGGCGTATAAATTAAACTAGAAACAAGGGATATCATTTCTAAAGATACTACTTGCAACCTCAAAAATGAAAAAAATATTTGGCTCTAACCCACCCCGCAACCGCTTCTCCCGTTACCTACTTCCTTTTGCCACCGGTTGGATGGTTTTACAAAGTGCCTTTTTCGCCTCACCCAACCTAGCTCAAGATAATGGGAATAAAAAATTAAGTTATAGCCAATTCTTAGAAAAAGTGGAGCAGGGAGATGTGCGGGAAGTAGAAATTGATTCTCGTACCAACATTGCTAGTGTAGAATACGCTAATGAGAGTGGTAGCACCGTCACTGAGGAAGTCCAACTCTTTAGTGATCATAGTGAAGTCATTTCTCGGTTGCGCGATCGCGATGTTCCCCTAGAAATAGACGCTTCTGGGGATAACGCTCAAACAGTGGGAATTATTGCCAACGGCTTTCTGATTGTGATTTTAATTGGAGGGTTAGCGTTAATTATCCGTCGTTCTGCCAAAAACTCGGGACAGGCGATGAGTTTCGGCAAATCTCGCGCTCGTTATCAAGTCGAAGATCAAACCGGGGTAAGATTTGATGATGTTGCCGGAATTGACGAAGCTAAAGAAGAATTACAAGAAGTCGTTACCTTCCTCAAAGAAACCGAACGCTTTACCGCAGTGGGCGCAAAAATTCCTAAAGGTGTTTTGCTGGTCGGTTCTCCCGGAGCGGGAAAAACACTCCTAGCTAAAGCCGTTTCCGGAGAAGCTGGCGTTCCCTTTTATAGCATTTCCGGCTCAGAATTTGTCGAAATGTTTGTAGGCGTTGGGGCCTCGCGAGTGCGAGACTTATTCAAAAAAGCCAAAGAGAATGCCCCCTGTTTAGTCTTTATTGATGAAATTGACGCGGTAGGACGTAAACGCGGTGCGGGCCTTGGTGGCGGGAATGATGAACGAGAACAAACCCTGAACCAGCTATTAACCGAAATGGATGGGTTTGAAGAAAACACTGGCATTATTGTCATTGCTGCGACCAACCGTCCTGATGTTCTTGACCCCGCTTTAATGCGTCCAGGGCGATTTGATCGGCAAGTGCGCGTCGATTTACCCAGTTATATTGGACGGTTAGGGATTCTAGAAGTTCATGCCCGTAATAAAAAATTAGCCCCAGAAGTGTCTCTAGAGTCGATCGCGCGGAAAACCCCAGGACTGTCAGGGGCAGACTTAGCAAATCTTCTCAATGAAGCGGCTATTCTGACAGCACGGCGGTTTAAACCCATGATTACCCCTCTAGAAATTGATGATGCCCTTGATCGCATTACCATTGGCTTAACCTTAAACCCCCTCTTAGATAGTAAGAAAAAACGTCTCATTGCCTACCATGAAGTAGGACACGCCCTGTTGATGACCTTATTAGAACATTCCGATCCCCTGAATAAAGTAACCATTATTCCACGCTCAGGAGGAGTCGGCGGTTTTGCTCAACAGAGTTTTGATGAAGATATGGTCGATAGTGGCTTATACAGTCGGGGTTGGCTGATTGATCGCATTACCATTACCCTTGGGGGACGGGCTGCCGAAATGGAAATTTTTGGGGATGCCGAAGTGACCGCAGGGGCAAGTAATGACCTCAGAGTTGTCTCCAATTTAGCCCGAGAAATGGTCACTCGTTACGGGATGTCTGATTTGGGACCGCTTGCCCTCGAAAGTGGGGATAATCAAGTTTTCTTAGGCGGTGGCGATATGTATAACCGTAATGAATATTCCGAAGAAGTTGCGTCTAAAATTGATGAGCAAGTCCGCGCGATCGCGCTTCGAGGCTATGAAAGAGCGCGACGAATGATTCGCGAACACCGAGACCTCATGGATCATCTCGTTGATATCATCCTCTATGAAGAAACCATTGAAGGGGAAGAATTTCGGAAAATTGTCTCTCAATATACCCAACTCCCCAAAAAGCAACTCGTGAAAGTGGGGTCAAACGATTAACATTCTGTCTCACTACAGCCGAAAAAATTAAAACCATTAGAATCTGTAATAGGCAAAGGGGCTCCCTTAATCGTTGATCGCGGTGTAATTAAGATACCATAGAACCGTAAAGAAACATAACAAACATAGATCACTTAATGAGAGGAAAGGAATCGCGTGTTTAGCCTATCTGGTTATGAGTACTTTTTGGGATTTTTAATCATCTGTTCACTAATCCCAGTTATCGCTCTGACAGCTGCCAAACTGTTACGACCCAGTAGCGGAGGTCCCGAAACCCGAACTACCTATGAGTCGGGAATGGAACCCATTGGCGGTGCTTGGATTCAATTTAACATCCGCTACTATATGTTTGCCCTTGTCTTCGTCATTTTCGACGTGGAAACCGTCTTTTTGTACCCTTGGGCAGTTGCATTTAGCCAATTAGGGTTACTCGCATTTATTGAAGCCCTTATCTTTATTGCCATTCTCGTAGTGGCATTAGTCTATGCATGGCGCAAAGGAGCATTAGAATGGTCATGAATTCTGAATCAACGATGAATCAAGGAACCTTACAAGAACAACAAAAAGAGAAAATTCTTAACGCCGCGACTCGCACGGGAGTGACGCAAGATTTATCAGAAAACGTTATCTTAACAACCGTAGATGATCTTTACAACTGGTCACGGCTTTCAAGTTTGTGGCCCATGATGTATGGTACAGCTTGCTGTTTTATTGAATTTGCCGCCCTCATTGGGTCAAGATTTGACTTTGACCGATTTGGGTTATTACCCCGTTCTAGCCCCCGTCAAGCGGATTTAATCATTACCTCTGGCACAATTACCATGAAGATGGCTCCCGCGTTGGTACGTCTTTATGAGGAAATGCCTGCACCGAAATATGTCATTGCCATGGGGGCTTGTACCATTACCGGGGGAATGTTTAGTGTCGATTCTCCCACTGCGGTGCGTGGTGTGGATAAACTGATTCCAGTAGATGCTTATATCCCTGGTTGTCCGCCTCGTCCAGAAGCCATTATTGATGCCATCATTAAGTTACGGAAAAAAATTTCCAACGAGTCGATTCAAGAACGCTCTGGTTTTATTGAACAAACTCATCGCTATTACAGTATTCCCCACAATATGAAAGTGGTTTCTCCCATTCATGATGGCAAGTATTTGAATAAAGGAACTTGGGAAACCCCTCCCAAAGAGTTGGCTGAGGCGATGCAGCCTGAAGTTTCTACCGCCCTCAGTGAATCGCAATCTCAAAAAGAGGAGGCTTAACGTGGCAGAAGAAGAAAAAGAAACGCAAAATGAACAAGAAGCGTCACCAATTGTCGAAGCAGGGGTGGTCTCTTCTTGGTTAACGGAAAATGGCTTGAAGAATCAGCCCTTAGCGCGAGATCATCGGGGAATCGAAATGATTAGCGTTGAACCTGATGCGCTGCTGACCGTGGCAACGGCTTTGTATCAAAATGGCTTTAATTACCTGCAATGTCAGGGGGGTTATGATTCTGGCCCCGGGAAAGAATTGGTCAGCTTTTATCATCTGGTGAAAGTTTATGATGATGCTGATTCTACTGAGGAAGTTCGCATTAAGGTGTTTTTACCCCGGGAAAATCCCTCTGTTCCTTCCGTTTATTGGATTTGGAAAGCGGCAGATTGGCAGGAACGGGAAACTTACGATATGTTTGGCATTGTCTTTGAAGGGCATCCTAACCTGAAGCGTCTTTTAATGAATGAAGACTGGGTGGGTTGGCCCCTGCGTAAGGACTATATTTCTCCCGAGTTCTACGAAATCCAACACGCTTACTAATACATACCACTTTCAAAAAGTCAGGTTACAGTAGATCCCCCCAAACCCCCTTATTAAGGGGGCTTTTGAAATAACGGGAGCTTTTTTTGGTTGCTTTTCAAAAGCGATTAAACATTACTCCCAATAGAATCAAGGCTCCAAAAATCACCCGATACCAAACAAACACCCAAGTATTCTGGTTTTGGAGATAACGAATTAACCCCACTACCGATAAATAAGAAAAAATAAATGCACTCACTGTTCCAATGAACAGGGGAATGGTGCCAACCTGATTCCATCCTTGTTCAAAGACTTCGGTTAATTCAACAACTCCTGCAATGACAATGGTGGGGATTCCCATCAGAAGGGCAAAACGGGCGGCGGCGGCTCGTTCTAAGCCCATAAATAATCCTGCGGTAATGGTAATGCCCGATCGCGACGTTCCTGGAATTAACGCCAAACATTGAGCAATTCCCATTAAAACGGCATCTTGAGGGGTTAATTGTTTTTCTGCGCGATCGCGCTTTCCAATCCACTCCGCAATTCCTAAAAGTAAGCCAATAACCACTGAGGTAATAGCAATCGTTGTCATACTCCGTAATGGAGAATCATCACTCACAAAAACTTTCCAGAATAGCCCTGCGATTAAAATAGGAATAGTTCCTAGTAAAATGCCTATGGTTAAACGTAACTCATGGTGATAAAAATTCTTCGTTTGTAGCCCTTGCCATGTTCCTTGGAGTAACTGTTTTAAGTCTTTCCAAAAATACCAAATAATGGCGGCAATGCTACCTAAATGAATCACAGCCGTAAAGGTAATTCCGGGATCCCCCCAGCCTAAAGCCACAGGAACCACTTTCAAATGGGCGCTGCTACTAATAGGAAGAAACTCGGTAATTCCCTGCACAATTCCTAAGACAATGGCTTGGAACCAATTGAGAGTTGTCTCCTCATCGGGAGATTGGGCTGACGCGCTAGGAGTGATGACTCCCATTATTAAGCCGCAGAAAACAAGAAATAAAAATTCTGTTGATCGTTTTAACATCTTCAAGTTTTATTAATAGAAAAATCGTTTAATTCATCCATGTCGCTACCGATTGTCTATCACCCTCATTATGTTACCCCACTTCCCCCCGAACATCGTTTCCCCATGGCAAAATTTGGCAGACTCTACCAAATTTTATTGCGCGATCGGATTATTCAACCAGAACAAGTTTATCAGCCAGAAGTTCCCCCTCAACAGTGGCTAGAACTTGTCCATACTCGCGACTATATTCAGGGGTACTATGAAGGAACGTTAGAGAAAAAAGCACAAAGACGCATTGGACTTCCATGGAGTGAACAGTTAGTCCATCGCACCTGTTTAGCCATTGGTGGCACGATTTTAACGGCAAAATTAGCCTTAGAACATGGCATCGCTTGTAATACCGCAGGAGGAACCCATCATGCTTTTCCCGACTATGGATCAGGTTTTTGTATTTTTAATGATTTAGCCGTTGCACCTGCGGTTATGCTTCAGTTGGGGTTAGTGCAAAAGATTTTAATTGTTGATCTTGATGTGCATCAAGGGGATGGAACGGCTTTTGTTTTTCAAAATGATCCCCGAGTGTTTACCTTTTCTATGCACTGTGGGGAAAATTTTCCCAGTCGTAAGCAAGCCAGTGATCTGGATATTCCCTTACCCAAAGGATTAGATGATGATGGCTATCTACAAATTTTGGCGAAACGGTTACCTGATGTCTTAAGTGCGGTGAAACCTGATTTAGTGCTTTATGATGCTGGGGTTGATCCTCATGTGGAAGATCGGTTAGGAAAATTAGCTTTAAGTGATTGGGGGATTTATCGGCGCGATCGCGCAGTTTTAAGTACCTGTTATGCCTCTGGCTATCCCACTGCTTGTGTCATTGGAGGTGGTTATAGCGATGACTTAGAAGCCTTAGCTTATCGACATAGTTTACTGCATCGAGCCGCAACAACCGTTTTACAAGCGGATTAAAATACAATCAACCCCCTACTCTCAAAAGAAGCAGGGGGTTGATTTTGAAGCTATTATTCAATAATGATTTTACCCTTCATGCCTGCGCCGCGGTGGGGCTGACAGTAATACTTATATTCTCCTTTCGGAGCATCTTTAGGGAAAGTAACAGTGTGAGTTTCTCCTGCCGTGGATAACAATTTATTTTGGCTGAGAGAACTAGCGAGAGCTTTGGCACCACTAGGAACACCATTGCTCTCAAACACAACATTATGAGGAGCGAGCTTGTTCATAACGAATTCAACGGTATCCCCCGGAGCAATCGTCAGAGTCTCAGGAACATACGCTAACTGCCCCGTATCAGTCCCCATTTTCACCTGATAGGTTTCTCCGCCAGTAGCACTTGCTTGTTCCTCAACATTAGCAGTAACCTCTTCTGTTTCGGAAGCAGCAACGTCTTCTTCAGTTGCTTCTTCTACTTGAGCGGTTTCTTCTGTATCAGAATCGGTTGCTTCTTCTACTACGGGTTCAGTTGTTTCTTCAGTTTGTGTTGTTTCTTCAGTCGGAGCCGTTTGATTGTCTGGGCTCTTGGCTTCACTAGAACTAGCACATCCACCTAAAAGAAGGGTAACTGCTAACAAAAGCGTGAGAATTGTTTGGATTGGTTTCATTGTTTGAAATTACCTATGTGCTTAGAACGCAAAAATCGAAGTGATCTTTGGCATTAAGCAATTCATGCTAAGCCAGATTCACCTCGCCTTCCAGCTTAACAATTATTTAACAATTAATTTTCCATTCATCCCAGCGCCGCGGTGGGGCTGACAGTAATACTTATATTCTCCTTTTGGAGCATCTTCAGGAATGGTAATACTATAGCTTTGCCCGGGAGAGAATAAGAGTTTGCTCATGGTTAAAGAACTAGCAATTGACTCCGCACCACTGGGAACGCCACTGCTATCAAAAACGACATTATGAGGAGCGAGCTTATTCATAACGAACTTAACGGTATCTCCGGGAGCAACCGACAGAGTATCAGGAACATATACTAACTGTCCAGTATCACTACCCATTTTTACTTTATGACTTTCTGCATGAGCAGGAGTTGCCGTGAGGGCAAAGGTTGCCACAGCAAATAAAACGGTTGCCAGAATTAAACCAAGTTTTTTCATCATGTTAATAAATTTAAGTATTGTCACCTTAACTATTACTACCCTATTATACGGGATATGGGTCAAAAAATTAAGGATTAAGGAGAAAAATGCTCAATTTAGAGGTTCTAAAAATGGCTCACCTCTTGAGAAACTTTGCTAGAACGGCTTAATCACTAATTCGGAAGTTTACAATGTCGGCTTTCTAGCAATAATTTCGTCTGTTTAACTTGATCTGGAATGTCAATGGGATAATCTCCGGTAAAACAAGCGGAACAGAAATGATCAGGGTTTTCTCCTGTTGCTTCTAACATCCCTTCCCAACTGAGATAGGCTAAAGAGTCAACCCCAATTTTTTCCGCAATTTCTTCCACAGATTTAGTCGCTGCAATTAATTGTTCTTGGTTATCGGTATCAATGCCATAGAAACAGGGATGAGTGACAGGAGGAGAGGAAATTCTCATGTGAACCTCAGTTGCACCAGCGTCACGGAGGGCTTGCACAATTTTACGGCTAGTCGTTCCTCGCACAATGGAGTCATCCACCATGATAATGCGCTTACCATTGATTACATCCTTCAAGGGATTCAATTTCATGCGAATCCCAGCTTCTCGCATACTTTGGGTGGGTTGAATAAAGGTGCGTCCCACATAACGATTTTTAATTAATCCCTCTTCAAAGGTAATTCCTGATTCATGGGAAAATCCAATGGCTGCAGGAACCCCTGAATCGGGAACTGGAATCACCGAATCGGCTTCCACATAAGACTCTTTAGCTAACTGTTGTCCTAAACGTAGGCGATAACTGTAAAGGCTTTCATTATTTACCATACTGTCAGGACGAGAGAAATAAATCATCTCAAATACACATAATTTGGGTTCTGGCTTCTGTGACCAGTGAAATGATGCTAACCCATTTTCAGTAATCCAAACAATTTCCCCAGGTTCCACATCTCGGAGATATTCTGCGCCAATAATATCTAAGCCAGCCGTTTCGGAAGCGAGAACATAGTGCTGTTGATTGTCTCCTAAGACACCAATCACTAAAGGCCGAATACCATGGGGATCACGCACTCCCATTAACCCTTCGGGTGTGCCAATAACTAGGCTATAAGCCCCTTGACAGCGATTAAAAGCACTAATTGCCCCCTCTAGCCAGTCTTTACCCGCATCCACTTCCTGAGAAATGGCAATTGCAATCATTTCTGAGTCTGTACTAGAGAGAAACTCATAATTGGCTTCTTCTAGACTTTGTTTGAGTTGATGGGCATTGACAAGATTGCCATTATGTGCTAGAGCTAAAGAGCCAAGCCGAGTGGGGATGACCACTGGTTGGGCATTTGCCACTAAACTAGAACCTGTTGTGGAGTAGCGAGTATGTCCCACTGCAATATCACCGGGTAATTGCAAGAGAACTTCCTCATCAAAAACACGGGCGACTAACCCCATGTCTTTATGCAGACGTACCCCATTGGAATTAAAAGTAGCAATTCCTGCTGATTCTTGACCGCGATGTTGTAGGGCATAGAGTCCAAAATAACTGAGTTTGGCAACATCCTGCCCGGGGGCATACACTCCAAATACCGCGCAAGCCTCCTCAGGCTTATCTGGGGCTTCGTCAGAGGGAAGGGCGAGTTGTGACATGATTTTCTCCAGAGGTTAATCCGAGCTAGGGGAATCAATTACTCCTTCATCTTAACAATCCCTTAACATCAAACACAAGTAATGTCATTGGTCATTAGGTTATCCCATTTCTAAGAAGTCATGCTACAGTAGGGGGCTATTCAGTGACCAGTGATCAGTTACCAGTTACCACTTAACTGTAACAATAGTTTCCAAAAATGGTATTACGAATAACAAATAACAAATAACAAATAACAAATAACAAATAACAAATAACAAATAACAAATTAGTAATGTTTCAAACGACAAGAAGACAATTAGCTTTATGGTATGCCACAGTAACAGCAATTTTACTTTTATTATTTGCTGCTGGAATGTATGGTTATGTGCGGAATACCTTAATTGAACGGATTGATGATACCTTAAAGCACGTAGTAGAAGTGGTGGAACGATCGCTGATTATTGAACCTGTTGCGACCGAAGATAATGGATATCGTCTCAATATTGAAGCAAACTTTCAATATAATCCGAATACTTTAGAAGATGACCATATTGAACTCGAATGGTTTAATCCTCAAGGAGAATTATTGTGGTCAACGTTTTCTGACTCTTTAGATCATCCGCTGCATCAAAATCGCTTAACGGAAACGGTTCATTTAAGTTCAGGATATTTGTTACGCCAAGTTACCGAACCCATTAAGCTTGGTAAGCAAACTTTAGGTTATTTGCGGGTTAGTCATCCCTGGTTTGAGGTCACTAAACCCACTCGCCAGTTACTAATTGATTTAATTTTGGGAATTAGTATTATGGTAATTTTAGTAGCCACAATTAGTTGGTGGCTATCAGGAATTGCGATTCAACCGGTTAAGGACTCTTACCAAAGTTTAAAACAATTTACTGCTGATGCTTCCCATGAATTACGAAATCCGATCGCGATGATTCAAACCAATGTCCAAATGGCTTTGAATTATCCTGATAGTAATCTTCAACAGCAACAATTACAAGTCATTGAACGGTTAACCCAACGGTTGGGAAAGTTAGTGAATGATCTCTTATTTTTAGCCCGATCGGATAGTGGAATGTTAGAAATTAAACAGCAGTCTGTTCCCTTGGATGAATTACTGATGGAGGTGGTGGAAGAACAAAGCGCGATCGCGCAACAAAAAGGAATTAATTTGAATTTAGAAATTCCTGAATCAGATCAAGAATTTAGTCTGAAAGGAGATCGAGATCAGCTAGCGAGATTATTTACCAATTTAATTAGTAACGCGATCGAGCATTCCACGCCTCAAAACAACACTAGCTATCAGACAGTAACCGTTGAATTAGATTCTTCCCAACGCCATCATAATCAATCGCTAAAAGTTCAAGTTAAAGATACTGGAAAAGGCATTCCTCCAGAAGAAATTCCCCATCTTTTTGATCGTTTTTATCGGGTTTCTCCCTATCCGAAAATGACAGAAACGAAAGAGGGAACAGGCGCAGGATTAGGACTGGCGATCGCGCAAGCCATTGTTGAGAATCACCACGGACACCTCACCGTTGAAAGTATCCCAGAAAAAGGCACAACCTTTACAGTAACCTTACCCTAACTCTAATTAATGAACTAGAATTGCTTCAATTTCTTGTGCCGTTTCTGCAATGAATTGACCGACAATAGCAGGATACAAGCCCCGTCCTTCTAGGACGGACTCATTAG
>JBKHER010000021.1:0-14472 GCA_046540715.1 Halothece sp. | reverse complement strand
ATTTTTTCTCTATAGCAATCCTAAATCAGTTGTACCCCCCTTTAATTCCCCCCTTACCAAGGGGGGTTAGGGGGGATTTAGGGGGGACTTTTTACAAATCAGATCATATTGCTATACCAATTTTTAGAAATGGGTATTAGTAGGTTTCCACGTGCCAGCGTCCAGCTTTCTTCATACTTTTTTGGAAGGTAGCCCAGTCTTCGCCATGTTTTTCCGCTTCAGCAGAAAGGGCTTCGTCAATGCCATTTTCCATGCCTTTCAAACCGCAAATATAGGTGTGAGTATTTTCTTTTTGAATTAAGTCCCAAATTTCGGAGACTTGTTCGGCAACACGGTTTTGAATGTACATTTTCTTCCCATCGGCAGTTTTTTGTTCCCGACTGAGGGCATAAGTCAGACGGAAGTGATCAGGGAATTCTTTTTGTATTTCCTCTAATTCTTCCTGATACAAAATATTTTCCTGATAAGGAACGCCAAAAATTAACCAGGCAAAGCCATTAAACTTATAGTCATCATGCTTTTCTTTGAACATCCGACGCAAATAAGCACGATAAGGGGCAATTCCCGTGCCAGTTGCCATCATAATAATGGTGGCATTGGGATCTTCTGGGAGTAACATTTCTTTTCCGACAGGGCCAGTAATGGTCACATCTGCGCCTTTTTCTAAGTTGCAGAGATAACTAGAACAAACCCCATAAATGGTTTCATTAGTTTCAGGATGCTGATAGACCAATTCTCGAACACATAGAGAAACGGTGTTATCATCGCTATGATCCCCGTGACGGGTAGAAGCAATGGAATATAAGCGCAGTTTATGAGGCTTACCGTTTTCGTCTTTCCCGGGGGGAATAATGCCGATGCTTTGCCCTTCTAAGTAGCGTAATTCGCTATCAGAAACATCAAAGGTGAGGTGACGAACGCGACCAATTCCTCCTTCTTTAACGAGTTCTGTGTTTTCAATGCACTTGCCAATTAAGGGACTTTTCGGCTTATAGATGTTAACAGGAACATCTGATTTCTTCTTCGATTTGGCTTGAGGATCACTCATGGCTGCTTTTGATTTAGATTCAGTTTTTGTCCCAGCCTGTTCTGAGTGATTATTATCACCGTTAAGGGGTTTGATACGCTTAATTTTCCCACCCATACGAGTAATGCGTTGCATTTCTTGGTTCATCCGATTATAGGGAACCGTGATATAAACGCTGCCACTATTGCGAATGGGTGATTCTGATTGGTCAGTGACTTCATTTTGCTTTAATCCGACTACTTCATAGACGAAGAAGCGGCTTGCATAGTCTGCATTTCTAACTGTATTGGCTGACGGGGTGGGACCGTACATGATTTTCTCTCTCCCAACTTCTGTTTTAACTGATCTTACAAAAATTATCCAATGATGGCTCATTTTTAAAGAGAGCTAGCGAAAGTTTATTTTTCTCACAATCGCTACTCACAATTTTAATTAATTATTAAAGGTGTTTTTCCAATTCTTGGCGATAATCGTCGTAAGTTTTTGCCCCAACAATAGTTTCTACAGCTTCTCCTCCCTTGAAGAACATCACTGCAGGAATACTTTTGATGGAAAAGCGTTTAGCAATGGATTTATGATGATCTAAGTCGAGTTTATAGATATGGGCGCGATCGCTGTATTCTTCACCTAGCTGATCGATTAGCGGGCCAACTAATTTGCAAGGACCACACCAAGTAGCGGTAAAGTCAACGACAACGAGAGAGTCGCTGTTTATAATTTCATCAAATTCTGCTTCGGTTTGAATGTAAGCTGTTTCTGCCATTGAATCAGTAATAATAGGCTTTTCTTTTCTACCGTATCAGAAAAGCGTCCTCTGGCTATGTGATCGGTTATCTTGTCTTTTTTCCCTTCCTGCTGTAAAAGTAAACTCAGTGACAGGTGTGATGATGAGAAGCTGTGAAAAGGAAACAACAACAATTTTGGTTGGCACTCATTTTGCTACTGTTTTTTGTAGGATGGGGAGGCTATAAACAGTTGAAAAGCTGGCTAGTTGAACCTGAGATAGTATTGGTGCTAGGAGGGGCTGAAGAACGAGAACGCTATGCGGCTAAGTTGGCGAAAAAACAACCTGAGGTTAAGGTGTTAGTCTCTTCGGGAAGTCCGAAGTGGTATGCCCAGAAAATTTTTCAAAAAGAAGGGATTAAGCGCGATCGCGTTCGTCTTGATTATCGCGCCCAAGATACGGTGACAAATTTCACCACGTTAGTGGAGGATTTAAAATCCCAAGGGGTGGATAGTGTTTATTTAGTCACTTCCGAAAACCACATGACTCGGGCGCGGGTAATTGGGGAAATTGTTTTTGGCAGTCGGGGGATTACCCTTAAGCCAGTCGCTGTTCCCACTGAGTTTCCCCCAGAATCTTGGCAAAAATCAGTACGAGATGGGGCGCGATCGCTGTTATGGCTAGCAACAGGGCGTACTGGGGCAAGTTTCAAGAATTATGTGTCTCAGGAGTTTCACTCCTCGGAAGTTCCTGCACCAGAACATAGGGCTGAACAATCAGGGCGTTAAAGGTTTTATTAGGTTGAACATTCCACAGGGAGAGTTGATCGGCTGAGGGTTTTTGGAGTTGTTCTTGTTGAATCCATTGTTGAACCGATTCCGTTTCATCCTGCGCGATCGCGCTTCCTACTTCCACTAAGTCTAAATTCGGAGCCACCAAAATCAAGGCATCTCGTTGGGCATGGGGTTTTAAAAATTCCCAATTGGCGGGTTCTAAACTTTCGGCTAAGGCGGTTTTGATATCTCTAGTCATTGTTATTGGTTATTGGCTATTGGGCTACAAAGGACGAAGGACAAAATCAATTGTTAAGCTGTCACGCATTTAAACGACAAGACCAATCATGAGGAAATGACGGGGCTTACCAGCCTCGGAATTCTCACCGTCGTGCGACCGTCTCGGTAGCCACTCATCCCCAATTTAAATCCACAGCAGCTTAATTATCCATTGTTAATTGTCCATTACTCATTGTCAATTTGTGATCCGCTTCTAGGTATTCGAGGAAAGTACGAGCGACAACAGAGGGTTGTTTTCCCACAGGATAGATAGCGTACCAGTTACGATGAATGGGTAAGTCTTCGACATCGAGAATCGCAAATAATCCCGTATCTTTTTCAAGAGTTAAGGTATGTTGAGATAACACAGACACGCCTAATCCTCCTAAAATCGCTTGCTTAATTGCTTCGTTACTCCCCAATTCCATTCGCACTTTTAATTCCGATTCATGTTTATGGAATAATTCCTCTAACGCCTGGCGCGTTCCAGATCCGGGTTCGCGCATGATAAAGGGTTCTTGGGCAAGACGTTGGAAAGGAATATTTTTTTCTTTGGCTAGGGGGTGATTAGCTGGTGCAATGGCAATCAAAGGATTTTCTAAAATACGATGGGCGGTAACATCAATTGTTGAGGGGAGTTGACTCAGAATATAAACATCGTCTTGATTCTCGTTGAGATACTGTAAAATGCGCTCATGATTGGTAAATCGCATGGAGAGTTCGACACCAGGATATTTTTGGCAAAAGGGGCCAATAATGCGCGGTAAGAAGTATTTGGTGGTAGAGACAGCACTTAAGCGCAACTGTCCCTGTTTTAAGCCTTTCATATCAGCGATCGCGCTTTCAAATTCCCCTAATTCACTAAAAATGCGCTGACAACTCTCATATAAAATTTGCCCTGCTTGCGTCAGATACAACCGTTTCCCAATTTGTTCAAATAAAGGCAGTCCCACCGCTTTGGTTAACTGCTTCATCTGCATGGAAACTGTGGGTTGAGTTAAAAATAACTCCTCAGCTGCTTTGGTAAAACTGAGATGTTTCGCCGCTACCACAAAGACACGCAGTTGGTGGAGAGTTGCGTTTTTCATTATAGATTTATAACTATCGTTTACATATCTAAAATTAATTCTATATTATATGTCATCCCACTTGCTATGAGGTTTGAAAATGAACTGCGCGATCACTTCCATCTCGATTATTGATTTAATAAGTAATTAATTATAGTTTAGATATTAAACATTAATTTTACATTATCGTAATTATTTCTTAAGATTAGTTTTAGATGAAGTTGGATGATAGTGGGAAATTATGAACAATGTTGTTCTCGATACGATTTGGCTAATTCCCTGTTATCCCCTGTTAGGGACGGGATTAAGTCTTTTTTGGTCGCCGGGGATTTCCCGTCGAACTGGGCCGCGACCTGCAGGTTATCTGAATGCCTTGATGACCTTTCTGGCTTTATTACACGGCTTTTTGGCATTTTCTGCTCTTCAAGACCAGTCACCTCAATACTTTAGCGTAAGTTGGCTCGATGCTGCTAGCTTGCACATTGACTTTGAATGGTCGGTGTCTCTGACCAAAGTTGTCGCCCTAATCGTAGTTACAGGATTAAACTTGCTTGCCCAAATTTACGCGATCGCCTACTTAGAAGATGACTGGGGATGGGCGCGATTTTATTCCCTACTAGCGATGTTTGAAGCGGGAATTTGCACCCTAATTCTAACTAATTCTCTCTTCTTCAGTTATGTGATGCTAGAGATTTTGACTCTAGGAACCTATCTAATTGTCGGTTACTGGTTTAACCAATCTTTGGTAGTAACGGGTGCGCGAGATGCCTTTCTTACTAAACGGGTGGGAGACTTATTCCTCTTAATGGGAGTAGTCGCCCTCTATCCCCTAGCAGGAACTTGGAATTATCAAGAACTTACTATTTGGGCAGAAACCGCCGATTTAAGTCCTACGACAGCCACGTTACTCAGTTTAACCCTAATTGCCGGTCCAGTGGGGAAATGCGCTCAATTTCCCCTACATTTATGGCTCGATGAAGCCATGGAAGGGCCCTTACCGGCAACGATTTTACGGAATGCCGTGGTTGTCTGTACCGGGGCATGGGTTTTAATTTTAGTGCAGCCGATTATTGCCATTTCTTCTTTGGGTGTCGCGACAACCATTGCCATTGGCGCAATTACAGCCCTTGGTGGCAGTTTAATCGCGATCGCGCAAACCGATATTAAACGGATTTTATCTTATGGCGTGAGTGCCTATCTCGGTTTAGTCTTCATTGCTGTCGGGGTAGGAGAAACCCAAATCGCGTTAACATTGCTTCTCACCTACTCTCTAGCCATGGCGTTATTAGTGATGGCAGTGGGCAATATTGTTCTGAGTAACATTACCCAAGATGTCACCTTTTATGGTGGGTTATGGTCACGCCGTCCGATTACAGGCTTATCTTACCTTGTCGGCGTGGCTGGGTTGATTGCGATTCCACCATTAGGGGGTTTCTGGTCATTACTTGCTCTGACCAATACCTTGTGGACAACAGAACCTTGGCTTGCAGGAGTGGTTTTAACCGTCAATGGATTAACAGCTTTTAGTTTGTTGCGGTTATTCTGTTTGGTGTTTACTGGGGAAGTTACACAAATGACCGTGCGCTCAGTGGAACAATTGTGGTTAATGGTTTTACCCACTACCGTTGGCGCGGGCTTTACCTTACATTTACCGCTTTTCATGGCAAATTGGCAATTGCTTCCGCAGTGGGAAACCGTTAATTATGTGCCTGTTTTTGCCTTGGTTGCGTCTAGTTTAATTGGGATGATTGGCGCAGTTTTAGTCTATGGCAATAACCGACCGCAACTGACGTTTATTCCTCAAGGAATCAAGAGTTTCTTCGCTTACGATTGCTATACCGTCAAAGTCTATCAAGCCACTATTGTATTTTCCGTGAATATGATTTCCCAAATTATTGCTTGGGCGGACAAATATATTGTTGATGGAATTGTCAATTTGATTGGCTTAGTTACGATGTTAAGCGGTCAAGGATTGAAGTATAACAACTCGGGGGCTACCCAATTTTATATGCTTTCCATTGTGGGCGGTGTTGCTTTATTCGGAGCCATTGTTTGTTTACCTTTTTTCGTTTAAAAATTCTATTGATTAGATAGCAATATGATCTCATATCAAATCCGAGAAATTAACCCTGATTTTGGAGTTAGGGAGCGAGACGCTCCCACTACACTTACCAATCGTTTGAGGAGTGCGAGCATCTTGCTCGCTATGCCAATTAATCAAACGGATTTGATATGATATGAAATCCACCTATGGTTGCTACACCCCCCTGAAATCCCCCCAACCCCCCTTTGTAAGGCAGGGTCGTTTCATTCTCGGAGAAATCCTCTTGTTTGTGGGGAGATGGGGAGATAGGGAGAGAGGGAATTAGGGAGAGAGTGGGAGAACCCCCCCATCCCACTTTCATTCTTCCCCCTGAGAATAAAACAGCCCTGCCCTTACTAAGGGGGAATTAAAGGGGGGTACAACTGATTTAGGATTGCTATAGAGAAAATGTTATTAGGTAATTAAACTTTTTTATAACTCAGAAAAAAAAGGAGAAGACAAATGCTGAGTGCTTTACTCATTTTGCCCATTATAGGAGTAATTATTCTGGGAATTTTTCCAGATAATGGAAATGTCCATCGCTTGCGTCAAGTAACCTTTGTCGTGATTATGGCTTCTTTTGCTTGGACAATTTATTTATTTTCCCAGTTTGATCTGAATACAGGTGGATTTCAGTTTTCTGAATTTCGACTCTGGCTAGAACCAATTGGCTTAAATTATCACCTCAGTGTCGATGGCATATCTTTGCCACTGGTTTCTCTTAATAGTTTTTTAAGCGCGATCGCGATTTATAGTACCCCTACGAAAATCGAGCGACCACGGCTTTATTACAGTCTAATTTTATTAGTTAATTTTGGCGTAGCTGGAGCTTTAATCGCACAAAACCTTCTCTTATTCTTCCTATTTTATGAAGTGGAATTGATTCCCTTTTATCTCCTAATTAGTATTTGGGGAGGAAAAAATAGAGGGTATGCAGCGACTAAATTTATTCTTTACACTGCCGTTTCAGGCTTATTAATTATAGCGGCGTTTCTGGGGCTTTCTTTTCTCAACGGAAGTGGTAGTTTTGAGTATCAATCCATTACCACAGCAGGCATTCCCTTAAAAACACAATTGATTTTGCTGACGTTAATTTTAGTGGGATTTGCCATGAAAACCCCATTAGTTCCTCTACATACTTGGCAACCCGATGCTTATGTAGAAGCCTCTCCCCCAGTGGCAATTTTATTAGGCGGCGTTTTAGCAAAATTAGGCACTTATGGTGTCATTCGCTTTGGATTACAATTGTTCCCTGAAACTTGGAATCTGACCGCCCCTGGTTTAGCCATAATTGGGGTAATTAGCGTGATTTATGGGGCTTTAACCGCGATCGCGCAAAGTGATATTAAACGCATGGTTGCCTATAGTTCCATTGGTCACATGGGCTATATTTTAGTAGCAGCTGCCGCCAGCAACTCCCTCAGTGTGTTAGGGGCCGTTGCCCAAATGATCAGCCATGGCTTGATTTTGGCGTTATTGTTCCAACTTATTGGCATAGTAGAAGCAAAAGTAGGAACGCGCGATCGCGCTACCTTAAATGGCTTAATGAACCCCATTCGCGGTTTGCCTCTCACCAGTGGCTTACTCATTGCTGCGGGGATGGCGAGTGCAGGGATCCCTGGTTTAGTAGGATTTGTTGCGGAATATATTGTCTTTCAAGGCAGTTTTTCTCGCTTCCCAATCGAAACCATTCTCTGCATTATTGCATCAGGATTGACCGCTGTTTATTTTGTGATTCTTTTAAACCGAACCTGCTTTGGCAAATTAGATAATTCCCTCGCTTATTATCCCAAAGTGTTGTGGTCAGAACGATTACCTGCATTAGTTTTAACCCTCATTATTTTTGCCTTTGGGATACAACCAAACTGGTTAGTGCATTGGATTGAACCCACAACCACCAATCTTGTTTCTTCACTCACACCAGAATTACAAGATGATTATTTTTCTGCAATTGCTTTCTCTGAAAACTCTCAAAAGTTATCTGTTGATAAATAAACACTAATCCCCCCAACCCCCCTTATTAAGGGGGGCAAGGGGGGATCGGTATGTAGCATACACAGTTCCATTTCATATAACAAATAACGGATAATCATGAAAACACAAACCAAACTTCCTCCTTCTAAACATGAATTTGCTGATATTGTCCATCGCCTAGAAGCAGGAGGGGCGATGTTACCAGATACCCCTGAAAACTTAATGCAAATCATAGGAATTTATAAAGCCTATGCTGTTCCTATGGATTTCTATTGGCGGGATTTACTGTATATCGCCGAACGAGTTTTCTTAAATCCAATTCCAGCTTTCAAATACTTCCTTCCTCAAGAGTATCTCGACTTAGAAAATCATTACGCAGGTGAAAATGCCGACTTAAAAATTTGGCGCGGAAAAGCCAGCGCCCATCCTGAACTTTTGGAGTTTATGGAGAAGGGAGAAACTAAAAAGATTCCCCGTTTATTTCATCATTTATGGCACGATCGGGTAAATATGGAGTTTGCCGAAGTTTGTATGAAAGCCATGTTTTGGCATGGTCGAGATATGGGTTATGGTAAATTTGATGCTTATCTTGATACCGAAGAATATCGCCAAAATGCCGATCGCGCGATTAAAGCCTATTTCAAAAACAATCCTTTAATGTTAGGGCTTTACAAACTCTTCCCAGAAATGTTTATCGAAAAAGTACGGGAAATGTCTTATTATTCTAATTTAGGACTGTTTTGGGAAGTGATGGCTCCAGTATTTTTTGAAATGTCCGATCGCTATGATGAAGGCAGCATCAGCACGGTTCCCGAAGCAATGGACTTTTTAGTTAATGGTATTTTTGCCGCTGCGGGTCGTCCCATTTATCATCATGTTTACATTGATGGAGAAATGTATGAAATCATCCCCAAAAGTAAAGGGTTTACTTGGTTATACGAAGCTGCACTTCCTTATGTAGAAGCAGTTTTCTATCGCACTTCACCTTTCAGAGGAACAAAATCCTATAACGCCCAAGCAAAAGAAGTTCCCGACAATCAAAAAGACTTCCATTATGGCATTCTCTATGCTGATGTGTTTCCAGTGGGAACCGCAGGGATTCCGCCAACGCTTTTGATGCAGGATATGTTACATTTTCTTCCTCCCTATCTGGAAGACTACTACGACCAACATTGTCGCGGAGATGAGGATAAGCTGATTCAGTTGGGGATTACCTTCCAACGCTCGATGTATTGTGTCACATCTGCGGTGATTCAAGCGTTGCGTCAGGCGTTACTCTATCCTCTCGATGATCCCAACCCGAAACACCTAAAAGCCAACCGTAAGTTCTTTGAGTCGCAGCTCGATCGCTTTAAGCGTCCAGAAGCAAAACTGCGAGATATTCAAAGTCAAAACTATCGCTAGTTAAGTTTTTTCTTGTGATCTGGCCCTAGCAGAGTGAATATAGCAATATGATCTCATTTGTAAAAAGTCCCCCCTAAATCCCCCCTACCCCCCGCGAGTTTGGGGGGAATTGAAGGGGGGTACAACTAATTTAGTAGGGCTATAACAAATTTAACGAGACTGAAAAACAAAGAAAATTGCCGCTAAAATAATAAATCCGAGGAAGGCTAAAGGAACTAAAAAGTTAATTGGTTCGATCATAAAACTTAATTCCGAATCTCAGATGGTGCTTTTAAAATATGAAGCAACGAGAAACGGATAACCAGTGTTTCCCAATTGGTAACTTGGTCTTTTTAAAAACTACTGACAATGTTCCGATTCACTTGTACATAGCCTGTTTCCACTCGTTCCAAATAGGGAGACAGCTGTTGATGGGCTTTTGGTAGCGCATGGAAAGGGAGAGAGGGATAGAGATGATGTTCTGCGTGATAGGGCATATTCCACATTAAGAGACGGATGGGGAACAGAGTCAGAGTGGTGCGAGTGTTGGTGAGGGGGTTATCATCATTGGTGCAGCCAGTATGTTCCGCCAAAAGTATAAATCGGAGTAGGGGTTGACCAACGGCGAGAGGAAGCAGCCAATACAAGAAAAAGGCTTCGGGATGTCCAAAAATACTGGTTAGCGCGATCGCGCTCAGATAAGCTACTATTTGTAGTCTCGCCGAGAGAACCGCCTCTTTCCCTGATTTTTCTTTCAAAAAAGGATAATTGTCAATTTGACCAGTAGTAAGTTTCCAGTAAGTCTGGAGTTTTCCCCACCACCAAGGGAAACCGCTCAGTTGCAGGAGATATTCCCGCCAGTTGCTTGGTTTGGGGTCTTCTAACTCTGGGTCTTTGTCGGGGATTTGGGTGTAGCGATGATGCCATTTATGATAGTGACGGTAATAGGTGCTGTTGTAAAGGGATAAGAGTCCCGCCAACCACGCGATCGCGTCATTGAGGCGATTATTAGCGAAGGCGGTGCGGTGAACACACTCATGTAACGCTGCAAACATGGAAGCAAGACTAAAACCATAGACAACCAGAAAGGGAAACACCAGCCATCCTTTCTCCATATTGCTTCCCCAGAGATAGCCACTGATTCCCATAACGGTTAAGTGAGCGATGAGTTGTAACAGTCCTTTGCGGTTAGACCGTTCGTTAAGGAATTTTAGGGTTTCGACACTTAGCACTTGACGCGGGTTTAATTGTTTTTGATCTGTCAGCATATTTCTTTATGGGTTCACTTGTTACTACAAGTTAGAATAGCATATCTGGTTACTGATCACTGTTTCTAGGTCGTTTTTCTGACTAAGGGCGACTTGTAATTCCACCCACTGCCTTCGTCGCCAGATTAAAATAGGAATATCATTAAGACGGGCGGGAACAGCGCGATCGCGCCCTAATCCTTGTAGGCGATGAGGCGGTTTTGCCGTGGCATTTTCCTGCAAAAAGCTCATTCCTGAAGCGTCTGGAAGGGCTAAAGTGCCTAAATTCTCACAACGGTTGACCCAAACACACCATTGGTTTTGGGCTGATCTTAAATGAGATTCAATCTTTTCTGTGGCAGTTTGGGAAGCACCCAAGCGAAAGTTCTTTTCACACAGTCGCAATAGCGAACAGGTTTCTCCCGCAATGGTAATGTTTTGTGATTGAAACACGGAAAGACGATCGGCCGTTTCTCCGATCAAATCACGGGCAAATGCTAGACCATCAACTCCTGCAAAGTCCCAATAGGTCGCAAGAGGGAGAGAAAGCAAGGAAAGGTAAGTTTTTTGTCCCATAATTAACTTTTAACGCGAGTTTTCTTCGGATCAAAGGCAGCGAGAGAACCCACCACAGCCCTAACGCGACGAATCCCATCACGGAATCCGACTTCTAAAATGGTTTCAGGTTGGGAAAACTCGGGAACGACTTGGGCTAAAGCAATGCTACGGTTTAACAGGGGAGAGTAAGTCCCGCTTGTGACTTTTCCCACGCGCCACCGTTCCCCTTGGGCATAAATACACTGTCCGCCACAGGCAATGTCGTTACTTTCTAGAACTAATCCCACCGCAACACGAGGGGGATGGAGTTTAATTTTTTCTAAGGCAGTTTTCCCGATAAAATGGGGTTTTTTCAAGCTGACACACCAGCCAATTCCAGCTTGGTAGGGAGAAGTAAGATCGTCAAATTCACGCCCAGCGCTGAGTAATCCTGCTTCAATACGGGCGCGATCGAGCGCTAACATTCCCATAGGGGAGAGTCCATAGGCTTCTCCAGTTTCCATCAACGTATCCCACAGGGCAATTCCATCATCAGGATGCACAAAGATTTCATAGCCTAATTCTCCTGTGTAACCCGTGCGAGACACAAAAACAGGGATGGAGTTTAAAGTTCCTGTGGCAAAACGAAAGTAACGCAATTCATCAAGGGTGGTTTCCTTTAATTTGAGGAGAGGACGCAGCATATCGCGCGATCGCGCTCCTTGTAATGACAAGTTATGGAGTTGGTCGCTTTTGGGGATAATTTGGACATCCAGTTGCAGGCGATTTGCGATTTTTTCCAACCATTCCTGATCGCGATCGCAGTTACCCACATAGCGATAATCTCTCTGATTGAGACGAAAGACAATCCCATCATCTAAGATTCCCCCATGTCCGTTAATCAAACAACCATAGGTCGCTTGTCCAATCGCTAGTTTTTCCAGATTCCGAGAAAAAGTAACTTGTAATAATTCTAGAGCATCTTTCCCAAAAATATCCCATTTTCGCAGTGCAGACAAGTCGATTAACCCTGCTTTCTCTCGCAAACACCAATATTCTTCGTATTCTCCCCGATTAGTAAAAGAATTAGGAAGCCAAAATCCGTTATACTCAACTAAGTCATCGGTTAATTCGCGGATGCGAGGGGTAAAGGCACTGTCTCTGGTGAGGCGAACGGGTGCATCAGGAGTGGCGCGAATACCAACGGCGCGAGGAAAGGAGGTTTCTGGGTCGTAGATGCGGACTTGAATCCTTGTGGGATGCCAACCATTGGCGGGATCAATGTCATCAGGACAGGCGGAACTGGCACAGAGTAAGTCGGTCTTGGCTTGTAGAATAACATAATCCCCAGGGCGCGATCGCGATTCATCCACGACAATTTGTCCCATTTCATCCACATGGGTATTAAAAAAGAAGTTAATCGCCGCCCATCCTAAACGTGCTTTTATTCCATATTTCGCCAAAGCACGATTAAAATTGTCACTACAACTGGGATGACCGGGATAACCTGCATCTTCGTAGTATTTGCTGGTACAAGCCAGTAAAAAGCTATCGTGACAGCCAGAGGTGTCTTGAATAACCTCCACTAGGGGACGCATTTTTTGGGAGAAATACTTGCCATATAATCCCACCTGTGGGGTAGCAACTGTGTTAATGGTGCGAGTGACGGCGTTGTCGAGTTCCTCTTCGTAGTTATCCCCAGCAAAGGCTAAAAAATCAGAACATTGACATCCTTCTGGGTCGATAATTTGAATGTATTGTCCTGCTTTCACAGGATACGCGATCGCGCTTTTGGGGGGAATATTATATTCAGCAACAACTTGTTTTCGCGGGGTGGTGAGTACCATAACTTCATCATTTGCCTCTTCTTGATCTAGTTAAGCAATCTTGTCATAACAAGTTTGTATCTCTGAATACGGAGTGCTAGCTAGAGCTTTGTTAGCATTAGCTTCAAAATTGATCAGTAGAGTGCCACAAAATCAAGTATGAGTAAACGAGTTGCAATTATTGGCGCAGGTCCGAGTGGACTATCTCAGCTACACGCCTTTGAAAAAGCCAGATTAAAGGGAATTGATATTCCTGAAATGGTCTGTTTTGAAAAGCAAAAAAACTGGGGAGGCTTATGGAATTATACGTGGCGTACGGGCTTAGATGAACATGGCGAACCAGTTCACGGGAGTATGTATCGCTATCTTTGGTCAAATGGACCGAAAGAATGTCTGGAGTTTGCTGATTATACTTTTTCGGATCATTTTCAGACAAATATTCCTTCGTTTCCTCCCCGTCCAGTCCTCTATGATTACATTACAGGACGAGCCAAATCAGAAAATTTAGACCGTTATATTCAGTTTGAAACGGTTGTGCGACGGGTAGAATACAATCAAGATAGGGATCAGTTTCAGGTAGTTATAGAAGATTTAAAAACCCAACAAGAACAGTGTCAAACCTTTGATTATGTTATTGTTGCAACGGGTCATTTTTCCATTCCTAATGTTCCTCATCTCGAAGGGCTAGAATCTTTTTCAGGGCGAGTGATGCACAGCCACGACTTCCGAGATGCTGAGGAATTTCGCGATCGCAATGTTGTTGTGATTGGTAGTAGCTATTCTGCTGAAGATATTGCCCTGCAAATGTATAAATACGGAGCGCGATCGGTTACCATTGGTTATCGAACCTCTCCTATGGGCTTTAAATGGCCAGAAGGGATTAAAGAAGTTCCTCTCCCCATTACCTTACAAGGAAAAAGCGCCCAGTTTGCAGATGGGACACAAAAAGACAATTTAGATGCCATTATTCTCTGTACAGGCTATCTCCACAGTTTCCCCTTTTTAGAAGATTCTCTGCGCTTAAAAACCCATAACTGTCTCTATCCTGCGGGACTTTATAAAGGCATTTTCTGGCAAGATAACCCTTCATTAATGTATTTGGGAATGCAAGACCAATACTATACTTTTACCATGTTTGACGCGCAGGCCTGGTATGCACGGGATGTTATTTTAGACAAGATTCCGCTTCCTGAAGCCAGTGTCAGACAGCAAGACATGACTGCTTGGAAAATGCGAGAAGAAACCCTCTCTAACCCTTTTGAAGATATCGACTTCCAAACTGACTATATTAAAGACCTTTGTGCGGCTACAGACTATGAAGACTTTGATCTCGACCAAGCTGCCAATGCTTTCAAGACTTGGGAACATCATAAGGTTGAAGATATTCTCACCTATCGGGATCAAGCGTTTGTTTCCCCTTGTACTGGCGAAAAAGCCCCCGTTCATCATACCCCTTGGATTCAGGCTGTAGATGATTCAATGGCCACCTTTTTAGCTACTGAAAAAGAGTTAGCGGTGAAAGCCAGTTAATGTTGATTGTAGCGCGATCGAT
>JBKHER010000020.1:0-14509 GCA_046540715.1 Halothece sp. | reverse complement strand
TCACTACATCGCGCAGGTAGGATTTCGACAGTTAATTTCTGTAGTGGGACTCTATTGGTCACTGGTAAGAAGCGAGATGCTCGCCCTAAAGAGTTAAATTGATCTTTTTTATGGTACAGACTTTACGGTATGATCAGTGTCGTTAAGAATAAATTAATGTTATTGACCTTCAGCAAGGGGGCGAATAGATAGTGATTAGAGTAGCCATTAATGGATTTGGACGTATTGGACGCAACTTTTTACGTTGCTGGTTAGAACGGGAAAATACAGGCTTAGAAGTCGTTGGGCTCAATGATACCTCTGACCCCAAAACCAATGCTCATTTGCTTAAATATGACTCAATGTTAGGCAATCTCAAAGCAGATATTACCCATGACGAAAATACAATTAGTGTTAACGGAAAAAAAATTAAATGTTGCTCTGATCGGAATCCTGTTAATTTACCTTGGGATTCTTGGGAGATTGATCTCGTCATAGAATCTACTGGGGTATTTACCAGTGAAGAAAAGGCATCTCAGCATCTGGCTGCCGGCGCAAAAAAGGTTTTAATTACCGCTCCGGGTAAAGGTGGCAATATCGGAACCTACGTCGTAGGAGTTAATCACGAAGAATATGACCATGATAAACATAATGTCATCAGTAATGCCAGTTGCACGACTAACTGTTTAGCTCCGGTGGTTAAAGTTCTCCATGAGCAATTCGGCATTGTCAAAGGAACCATGACAACCACTCATAGTTATACGGGTGACCAACGGATTCTTGATGCCAGTCACCGTGATCTCCGTCGAGCAAGAGCCGCTGCGGTGAATATTGTTCCTACTAGCACAGGGGCTGCCAAAGCCGTTGCACTGGTGATTCCCGAATTAGAAGGAAAACTTAGTGGTTTAGCAATGCGGGTTCCCACGCCTAATGTCTCAGTGGTTGACTTTGTTGCTCAAGTTTCAAAACCAACCATCGCCGAACAAGTTAATGAAGTGCTTCATGAGGCTGCCAATAGCTATATGAAAGGCATTATTGAATATACCGATTTACCCTTGGTTTCCTCTGACTATCGTGGTAATGATGCTTCTTCCATTGTAGATAGCAATTTCACTATGGTTATGAATGGAGACTTGGTGAAAGTCATTGCTTGGTATGACAACGAATGGGGCTACTCTCAGCGTGTTCTTGATCTGGCAGAAGTAATTTCTCAAAAATGGAAGTCTTAAGGCTCTGGCTTCATTAATCTTTTTTTTATTGGCCGTGTGGATTTCCTCGCGGCTTTTTTTTGTCTGGCTTGTATAGATTAGGAGATTTTACGGAGATAATACCATTTTTAAGAAGTCAAGTTACAGTTAATCCCCCCTAACTCCCCTTGGAAAGGGGGGAAAGTAAATCGGAATGTAGTGCTAATTATTCAAAATGGTATAACAGACAAAATCTGACATTTCTGAGAAATATTTCAGAATATTTTCTAATTGATCGCTAACTAAAATACAAAATCTAATGAAGTTTTCTGGCAAAATAAAGAGGAAACTACTCATAAGTGCTTGATTTGAAACAATCAGGAACTTTATTTGATTGATTTAAGTCTTTTTACTGAACGAAAATGAAAATTAACGCAAGCAATCATTCGATGAATTCTTCTTTTTCTACTCCTTGGTCAGATTTGGGAGGCTCCAGAACTTCTCAAGCGCCAACTCCTGTAACACAACTCTCGAATCATGATTTGATTATACGGTGTCAGCAAGGAATTAAGCCCGATCGCGCTGCTTTTTCCGAACTTCTACGCCGTCATCAAAGTCATGTGGAGAAATTACTATATCATTTAGCTCCCGATTGGTCCGATCGCGCTGATTTAGTGCAAGAAGTTTGGATTCGCGTTTATCGCAATATCCAACGCCTGAAAGAACCGATTAAGTTTAAAGGGTGGCTTAGTCGAATTGCCACGAATTTATTCTACGATGAATTACGCAAACGAAAGCGAGTGCAGAACCCAATTTCTCTAGATGCCCCGCGAAAAGTGGATGATGGGGAGATGAACTGGGAGGTAGCTACAGATTTACTCAGTCCCGAGCAAGACTTAAGCAATCAAGAGTTTTATGAACAATTACACCGCGCGATCGCGCAATTACCAGAAACGTTTCGCACGACCATTATTTTACGAGAGATACAAGGATATTCCTACGAAGAAATTAGTAACATGACTGAAGTTTCTATTGGAACCGTTAAATCCAGAATTGCCCGAGCCAGAGCCAAGTTACAGGCTGTCTTAGCCACTTATTATGAATTATAATTAGTAATGATAATAACCCCAAACAGTTATCATTTTACATTTAATTAGTCTTGTTTTTCCTTTGACAAAAGGTTTAATTACTTAATTCCTTAAACTCGAAGTTAATGATCACAATTAACCCCCGATTGGTAGTCGCAGATTAGACCTCCTTAAACAAGAGTTGCCCCCTGCGACCGTTGGTCAACTTTAAACTTTAAAGGTGAAGCAAGACTGAAAATGAGGTCGTAGATTACACCTCCTTAAACGGAAATTTCCCCCTGCGACCGTTGGTCAAAATAGCGAGGCAAAAATGAAGAACCCAGATCATTTTGAGTTATTAAGTGCTTACCTTGATCGAGAACTAACCCCAGAAGAAAACGAAAAAGTTGAACAATGGCTGAATAAAGATCCCCAAGCTCAAAAAAACTATCAACATCTGTTGCAGTTACGTTATCACCTGCAAAAAGCCCCTATTCCCTCCTCATCTTTTTCTGCAGAACAATTAACCGAGCAAGTTGTTACCCAATCGCAACAGCAAACTTGGCAACAAGTCAACTTTTGGGGAAAACGAGCCTTAGTAGCTGTATTGATTGCCTTTACCTCTAGCACTCTCGCTTGGACAACCTCCCCCTCCTTTCGGTTAGCAAACTTAAGCCCCTCAGAAGAAGCTCCCAACTCCAATTTAATGATTAGCGTAGATCAACCAATTATCGACATTCCAGCTACTCCCCAATCCCCCTCTTCTGAATATTAAAACGAATTGGGGTTCGTTATTGGTTATTTGTTGTTGGTCACTGGTCACTGAAAAAGTTAGGCTTCGTTGATAATTGAAAGCCTTATCTTATCAAATTTTCAGCTTCATACAGATCAATCATAAACTCAGAGATTACCCCTGCCGAGGGCGAAAAGCCCTTTTTTTTAATCGTTGGTCATGATCTTGATGGCGATTTGTCTGCCATAATTAAAGACAAACCCTTTTGATTTAAGCAAAATTTTTTAAGTATAAAATTACACTAGAAGGAATAAAACCTGTTAATTACAATTGTTAAATTACTGAAAAGTTAATTAATGGAGAAAAAAATATGGCTCGTCAAAAATGGGCATCTCGAACTGTCTTTGTCTTAGCCGCTGTGGGATCGGCAGTTGGCTTAGGAAATGTCTGGCGTTTCCCTTATCTTGCTGCCAGACATGGTGGAGGAGCATTTTTAGTTCCCTATCTTATTGCTTTACTAGTAGTAGGAATCCCCCTTTTAGCTCTAGAAATTGGTTTAGGTCAAACTAAGCAACAAGGAGCCATTGGTTCATTTCGCAGAGTTGCCCCTAATTTTGGGGGACTAGGACTTTTAGCTCTCCTTTCTGCTTTTATTATTGTTTCTTATTATGCAGTGATCATGGCTTGGTCACTGCTTTATTTTTTAGGATCATTTGGAGTAAATTGGTCAGAGGATGCCGAGACTTACTTTGTTGAAGAAGTCTTACAACGAACTGAGAGCATTGGCGAGCTTGGGGGTCTTAATTTCCCCATTTTTTTAGCTCTGATTGTTGTTTGGGTTTTCATTTATTTTTGTGTTTGGCAAGGAACGCAAAGTGTGGGTAAAGTCGTTCTCTTTACTGTTCCGTTACCTGTAATTTTATTAGCCGCGTTACTAATTCGAGCCGTCACCTTAGACGGGTTTTTAGATGGCTGGGCCCTTTATCTCACCCCTGACTGGACTGCCATGAGGGATCCCGAAGTTTGGTCGGCTGCCTTTGCTCAAACCTTCTTTACCTTAACCATGGGGTTTGGGGTGATGATTACTTATGCCAGTTATCGGGATACTGGGGAAGATATTGTCCAGGATACTTGGATTACTGCCCTTTTAAATAGTGCCGTCAGTCTATTGGCTGGATTCGTTGTATTTGGCGTTTTAGGCTATATGGCAACGCAAACCGAAACCCCTTTAGCTGATTTAGCCAAACAAAGTGGACCGGGGTTAGCGTTTGTGGTTTTTCCAGAAGCGTTAAGTCTGATGCCTCTACCGTGGTTATTTAGTCTGTTCTTTTTTGTCATGCTATTTACCTTGGGCATTGATAGCGCCTTTTCTCTTGTCGAGGCAGTGATTGCTGCTTTTACAGATCGCTTTGAAGACTTAAAAATTCCTAAAGTTGCCTTTGCTGTCTGTTTAGTTGGGTTTTTAGTAGGGATTCTTTATACGACTCGCGCAGGGCTTTATTTCCTTGACATTGTGGATCATTTTGTTACCAACTATAACCTAGTCTTAGTAGGGATTTGCCAATGTCTCTTAGTGGGATGGATTTATGGCGCAGAAAAGTTACGGCGAGAAGTCAATGAAGTTAGCAAGTGGAAACTAGGAAAATGGTGGAACTGGATGATTAAATATGTCATTGTCATTGTTTTAGCCATTCTCCTGGGAACACAATTCCATAATGATATTAACAACCCCTATGAAGATTATCCCGCTTGGGCTTTAACCATTGGCTGGTTAGTGGTTTTAGTTCCCTTTGCCCTCTTTATTGGCTCGATTATCAAAGATAAGAAACAACTGAAAGAAGAAAATTAACATCAGTTTCAAAAACTCAACCCCCCAGCTCTGCCTTCGTCAGGGGGGTTTAAGGAATCGGTGTGTCGTGCTAATTCTTAGCAATGGTATTAAGAACATCGTCTTGGGGCGGATTTCAAAGTCGTCACTACTCGGTTTTTGGTTATATTCACTATAATTGAAAAATAGCTGTTATTTAAGGATAACGAATGTCTTTCTCCTCTCTCACTGTTTCTCCTCAAGACTATAGCCTAATTACTGATCTTTATCAGTTAACCATGGGCGCTTGTTATGTGGGAGAAGGGATTGCAGAAAAACGCGCGAGTTTTGAATTATTTGTTCGCCGTTTACCGCCTTCCTATGGCTATCTCATGGCAATGGGACTAGCCCACGGATTAGAATACTTGCAACAACTGCATTTTTCCTCAGAACAAATCCAACAGTTACAAGAGACAGGCTTATTTAATCATGCCCCTTCTCAATTTTGGGAACTACTAGCAGGGAAAGTTTTTACGGGGGAGGTTTGGGCAGTTTCAGAAGCTACTCCCATATTTGCCAATGAACCGTTATTACGGGTAGAAGCCCCATTATGGCAAGCGCAATTAGTGGAAACTTATCTCCTCAATACGCTGAATTATCAAACGCTAATTGCCACGAAAGCCGCTCGAATGCGAGATATTGCAGGAGATGGGGCAAAGTTATTAGAATTTGGCACTAGACGCGCGTTTAGCCCTCAAGCCTCTCTCTGGGCAGCTAGGGCAGCCTTAGCAAGTGGGTTTGATGCGACTTCTAATGTGGCTGCGGCGTTACAATTGGGAGAAGTTCCTAGTGGCACAATGGCACATTCTTTGGTAATGGCAATTGGCAGTTTACAAGGGGGAGAGGATGAGGCGTTTGCTGCGTTTAATCGCTATTTTCCCCAAGCGCCACTTTTAATTGATACTTATGATACGGTAGCGGCTGCAAAACGGCTTGCTAAAGCAGTGCAGAAGGACTCACGGCAAGTTACAGGCGTACGCATTGATTCTGGGGATATTATCGAGTTATCAAGGCAAGTACGGTCATTATTGCCAGAAACCGCCATCTTTGTCAGTGGTGACTTGGATGAGGGGGAAATTGAACGGCTGCTTGCTTCGGGGGCGATGATTGATGGTTATGGTATTGGTACGAAGTTAGTGACGGGTGCGCCGATTAATGGGGTGTATAAGTTAGTGGAAATTGATGGGATTCCCACAAGAAAGGAGTCAACGAGTAAGGAAACTTATCCGGGGCGAAAACAGGTGTTTCGGAGTGATCAGCAAGGGAAAATCGTAAAAGATCGTTTAGGGTTAATGACAGAGTCGCCAGAAAGTGGAGAATTTCCTTTGCTAGAGTTGGTGATGAAAAATGGGGAAAAGATTAAGTCTGTGGAAAGTTTGAACCAGTTGCGCGATCGCGCTCGCCAGTCTATTCTATCCTTACCTGAATCGGTGCGTCACCTCCATGATCCTGATTCGATTTCTGTACAACTTTCCTCTCAACTGCAAAATCTGATTAATAATGAATAATTCTAACTCTTCAGACATTGCCCTTTTTGGAACCAGTGCTGATCCTCCCACAGAAGGTCATAAAACCATTTTAGAGTGGTTATCTCGCCATTATGATCAGGTGGCGGTTTGGGCGGCGAGTAATCCCTTAAAATCGAAGCAAACCCCCTTAAACCATCGGATGAAAATGTTGGAGTTAATGATTGGGTCTTTAACCACTCCCAAAGCCAATGTTAAACTCTACCCAGAATTAAGCCATCCTCGCAGTTTAGAAACCGTAAAAAAAGCTAAGACTCTCTGGGGAGATCAGGCTAATTTTACCTTTGTCATTGGTTCAGATTTAATTCCCCAAATTCGGCGGTGGTACAAGAGTGAAGAATTGTTACGGCGCGTGAACCTTTTAATTATTCCGCGTCCGGGGTATCCTTTAACCGCAGCGGAGTTACAAACCTTAAAAGAGATGGGAACCAACTATCAAGTTGCTGATATTAATGCGCCTCCTGTGTCTTCCAGTGCTTATCGGGAAAAGGGAAAAGAAGTGATTGATAATTCGGTTAAAAGTTATATTCAACAGCAGCAATTATATTCATGATTGATCCGACAATAACTTCCGTAAAAAATAACGTTGCTGATTTTAAAGTCGGGGTCGATAATGTCATTTTTTCGGTAGATACCCAACGCAATCGGTTATTAATTTTATTAGTCAAAAGACCGCATAATCCCTTTGCTAATTATTATAGTTTACCGGGTACTTTAGTCTGTGCAGGAGAATCTTTAGAAACGGCAGCATATCGCACCCTATCGGAAAAAATAGAAGTGGAAAATCTTTATTTAGAACAACTTTATACCTTTGGCGAACCGGGACGCGATCCTAGAGAAAATGAAACGTCTTATGAACAGCGTTATTTATCGGTGAGTTATTTTGCGTTAGTGCGTTATGAAGATACGAATTTAATTACTAAGGATAATCAAAAAGCGGTTTGGCATTTACTCAAAGAAACTCCGCAACTTGCCTTTGATCATAATCGGATTTTAGAATATGGGTATCAACGCTTAAGAAATAAGTTAGAATATAGTCCAATTGCGTTTAAGGTTTTACCTGAAGCCTTTACTTTAAACGATTTATATCAATTTTATACGACTGTCTTAGGAGAAAATTTTTCCGATTACTCTAATTTTCGCGCTCGTTTATTAAAGTTAGGCTTTCTAACGGATACTGGGTTAAAAGTATCCCGAGGGGCCGGGCGACCAGCTGCCTTATATCGTTTTGATGAGGATGCGTTTGCATTATTAAAAGATAAGCCGTTAGTTTTTATTTAATGAGGAAAGGAAGTTATGAAAATCGCGATCGCGCAACTAAATTCTACCATTGGTGACTTACAAGGAAATCGGGAAAATATCTTAAACGCTGCCCAGCAAGCGGTTAAAGAAAATGCCCAACTCCTATTAACGCCAGAACTTTCTTTATGCGGTTATCCGCCTCGGGATTATCTACTCAATCCCAGTTTCTTAAAAACAATGTCCCAACAATTGACGGAATTAGCCCAAGCGTTACCGCCACATTTAACCGTTTTAGTGGGAGTTGCTACCCCGAACCCTCACGCTGCCGAAAAAGGAGAAAAACCTCTTCATAATAGTATTGCTTTAATTGAAGAAGGAAAAGTGATTAATTACTTTCATAAACGATTACTTCCCACTTATGATGTTTTCGATGAAGCCCGTTATTTTGAACCAGCTAAAGAAACGAATTGCTTTGTCATTAAATTAAAATTAGATCAAGATTCAATGATTCCTATTAACATTGGAGTGACAATTTGTGAAGACCTTTGGAATGATGAAAAATTTTGGGGAAAACGCAATTATCAACATAATCCTTTAGAAGATTTAGCGATCAGAGGGGTAGATTTAATTGTCAATTTATCGGCATCCCCCTATAGTATTGGCAAACAGAAATTAAGAACAGAAATGCTCAGTTATAGTGCTAATCATTATCAAACTCCCATTATTTATACCAATCAAGTGGGGGCAAATGATGATTTAATTTTTGATGGGGGAAGTATGGCAATTGATAGTAACGGAGAATTAGCCACTCGCGCTAAAACCTTTCAGACTGATTTAGCGATCGCTGAATTTAATCCCCAAAAACAAGATTTAATGACCACGAATATTGCTTCTACCATTGATGATTTAGATCAAGAAATGTGGGAAGCCCTTGTATTAGGAGTACAGGATTATGCTCGTAAATGTGGCTTTAAAAAAGTTGTGATTGGCTTAAGTGGGGGAATTGATTCGGCACTAGTAGCAGCGATCGCGCGATTTGCTTTAGGAAAAGATAACGTCTTAGCAGTTTTAATGCCCTCCCCTTATAGTTCTCAAGGTTCAATTAGCGATGCCCAAGCCTTAATTCATAACTTAGGAATTGCTAGCACCACCTTAGCCATAGAACCTGCCATGAAGGCTTATGATGAAATTTTAGCCCCCTTATTTTCGGGAACAGAATTCGGAGTCGCCGAAGAAAATGTACAATCAAGAATTCGGGGTAACTTATTAATGGCAATTGCCAACAAATTTAACTATTTGCTTCTCTCCACGGGAAATAAATCAGAAATGGCAGTGGGGTACTGTACTTTATATGGTGATATGAATGGTGGACTTGCTGTAATTTCTGACGTGCCAAAAATGCAAGTTTATTCTCTCTGTCGCTGGCTAAACCGAGACCAAGAAATAATCCCTCCCAATATTATTAAAAAAGCCCCTAGCGCAGAATTAAAGCCTGATCAACAAGATCAAGACTCCCTTCCCCCCTATGAAATTTTAGATGAAATTTTACATCGTTTTATTCATGAACATCAAGGAATTGACGAGTTAATTAACGCTGGTTTTGGTGAAGAAACTGTGAAGAAAGTAACAAATTTAGTGCGAAAAGCTGAATTTAAACGCCGTCAAGCTCCCCCAGGATTAAAAGTTACAGATCGCGCCTTTGGAACCGGTTGGCGAATGCCCATTGCCAGTAAAATTAACCATTAATTGGTCATTAGTCATTGGTCATTAGTCATTGGGTTACAAATTACGAATAACAAATAATAAATAACGAATAACCAATAACAAACTAGATTATAATAATCAAGTAGGGAAAGCCTTAGTCGAGGAATCCCCCCAATTGCAGCAACCAGTAGAGTCTCAGCATAAAATGGCATCATCTCAACCGACTTACTCTAGCGATAAGGACAAAACCGGGCAAAGTGCCACGCCACCAGACCAATCATTGGACAGTCAAATCCCAATGATTACCCTTGCTTTATTGCATCCTCAACATTCAGTGGCGGTTCAGACATGGCGTTTTGAACCGAAATCAGTCATAAGAATTGGGCGATCGCGCAATAATGAAGTCACCCTCTATAGTGCTGTCGTCTCTCGTCATCATGTAGAAATTCGGCGGAAAGGGAAAGATTGGGAAGTGGTCAACACTGGTTCTAATGGTACATTTTGTGACGGAAAACGCATTAGTCGGGCTGCCGTTAAAAATGGGATGGTAATCCGTTTAGCGAGTTCGGGACCACAACTGCAAATTTGGACAGATGTCTTAACATCCGAAAAAAAGCCCCAAGAAACCTCGCCAAAGCGTCCAATATCCAAACAAGATCTGGAAAAAGCCCAAGGAACTTTCCCGCAAGACAAACGTCGCCGCAAACTTTCCGAAAAAGAACTTGAACAAGCTAAAGAGACGCAAATGGACTAATGCAGGTTCTCCGCCGCGGTTTTTGTCAGGGCTTCTATTGCTTTTTCCGTTACTATAGATACTTGATTCGTTGGGGATTCGCCGTATAGCCAAAGTAAATATTCAATATTGCCTGCCGGACCCCGTAGTGGTGAGTAAGTTAACCCTAAAGGATGCCATCCCAGTTCCTCACTCGCACCAATGACTTGAGTAATACTGTCATAGTGATCTTTAGCGGATCGGACAACCCCTTTTTCTCCCACGCGATCGCGCCCTACTTCAAACTGAGGCTTGACTAACACCACGGCTTCTCTCGGCGGAGACAATAATTCCCAGAGGGGCTTTAATACTTTTTTCAGGGAAATAAACGATAAATCCAAAACCCCAAAATCAGCAGGAGACTCCTCGCCATATAACTCTTCTGGTTGTAAATAGCGTAGATTCGTGCGTTCTTTTAAGATCACCCGTTCATCTTGACGTAACTGCCAAGCCACCTGTCCATAGCCCACATCTACCCCATAAACGCATTTTGCGCCGGCTTGTAACAGACAGTCGGTAAAGCCTCCTGTAGAAATTCCGCCATCTAAGCAAACACGCCCTGTCACCGTAATAGGAAACTCTGATAACGCCTTGGCTAACTTTTCCCCGCCTCGGGAGACAAAAGGCGGTGGTTGTACAACAAACAGATGGGCGTTGATCTCCACCACCGTTCCCGGTTTATCAATGACTTGATCATTTACTTTTACCTCACCCGCCCGAATTAAGCGTTGGGCTTTCTGGCGAGATTCACAAAATTGACGGGTAACTAGCAAGGTATCTAGACGTTGTTTTGCCATTGTTTAATTGTTACTTGAGAGCGAGAGGGGAGAAGATCAGCTTCTGAGGCGGCTTTAATCTTATTTTCTTGTCCTTCTAGGGGAATATTCGACGACTGTTGCTACATCCCCTCTTCTAAGATTATACTCAGGGAGATCTTCTTTCACCCTGACTGGTAAAGGTAATGCTGTTGCTGAGGAAAATTAAAGTAACGCAAATCCTTGTCGCTGAGTATTTTCAGTAATTACTCGGGCATTCATAAATTGGGTTAAATAGTCAGGACCCCCGGCTTTTGCGCCAATCCCAGATTGTTTGAAGCCACCAAAGGGCTGCCGCGCCACAATTGACCCCGTGATTCCTCGATTGAGATATAAATTACCCACCTGAAAGTGGTTCCGTGCTTGTTCTAAGTGAGAAGGGGTGCGAGAATAGACCCCTCCTGTCAGCGCATATTGAGTATTATTGGCGATCGCGATCGCGTTGGCAAAAGAATCCGCTTTAATCACTGACAAAACGGGGCCAAAAATCTCTTCTTGGGCTAACTTATCTTCAGGATCTACCCCAAAAAACAAGGTAGGAGAAATATAAAAACCATCCTTTAACTCAGGTAAAGCCGCTTGAGTAACTTCATAATTCGCAAGACCATGATTAATATCATCCTGAATCCTTTGATATGCCTGATGATCAATAACAGGACCCACTTGCGTTTGCGGATCATCAGCTTTCCCCACCGCTAGGGAAACCGTAGCCTCTTTTAAGCGATCGCAGAAACTCTCATAAACGGAATCAACCACGATCGCGCGAGAACAAGCCGAACATTTTTGCCCCGCATACCCAAAAGCAGACTGAACCACCCCCGCTACCGCCGCATCGAGATCAGCACTTTCATCAATAATAATGGCGTTTTTCCCACCCATTTCAGCAATCACCCGCTTATACTCAATCCCTGAACAATTCGCTGCTTGCTGGATAATCCCTTGACCAACCGCTTGACTTCCCGTAAAAGCAATGGTTTGAACCTCCGAATGCTGGATCAAATAATTGCCAACCTCTCCCCCACGACCGGGTAAAAATTGCAGAACGTTTTTGGGAATCCCTGCTTGATAGAGAAGATCACAGATTTTCGCGGCAATGACTACTGTATTACTAGCAGGTTTCAGAATCACACAATTTCCCGTCACTAACGCAGCCACAGTCATCCCAGTGGTAATGGCAATGGGAAAGTTCCACGGACTAATCACCACCGCTGTCCCACGGGGAAAATAATGATAAAAATTCGTTTCCCCAGGAACACTAAAATCTTGTCCTTGACTCAGTTTCCGCATCAGCCTCGCATAATAGCGACAAAAATCAATGGCTTCACTGGTTTCGGGATCTGCTTGCGGAATGGGCTTTCCCGACTCTAAACACACCCAAGCATTTAATTCTTGGCGATGGGCTTCCATGAGATCCGCCGCTGCTTCAATGATCTGACACCGAGTTTCACTGGGGGTATTTTTCCAGTCTGGAAATGCTGTTTTAGCCGTTTGCACCGCATCTTCAGCTTGATTTTGACTTCCTTGTCCGATGAAGCCGATGGTTTCATTGACTTGGGAGGGGTTAAGGGAAGGAATTGTCTGCTCACAGGTAACTTCTACGCCATTGAGAATTGGGTTATAAATTTGTCCAAATTGTTGCCTAACGCGCTTAATCGCGTCTTGTTGCTCCTCATAAAGGGATTTCTGGCTAAAATCAGTATTGGGAGCATTGATTAACTGACGAGACTCCGCAAAAGACTGGGAAGGAGTGGGTTTGGCAATGAGTTGCTCAATTTCTTGGCTTTTCACTTGCTTGAGAAACGAGGTATTGGCGGTATTTTCTAACAACCGCCGAATCAAATAGCTCATCCCCGGTAACAAATCTCCTTGAGGACAGTAAATGCGGGCTTGATAGCCTTGTTGGGCGAGAGTGGTTGCTAAAGTGTCTCCCATCCCATATAAAACTTGCAGTTCAAAATGATCGGTGGGAACTTGGTAGGTTTGCGCGATCGCGATCGCGTTGGCAATACTTCGGAGATTATGAGTCGCGATCGCTGGATAAACTAGCCTATGATTTTTTAACAGCGTCTCCGTAAGCGTTTCAAAATTTTGATCAGTTGCTGCTTTATCAGTAAATACCTTTTGCTGCCAATTATTTTGTTGCGCCTTGATATACTCTTGATCCCAATACGCCCCTTTCACCAGTCTTAGAATAATCGGAGTTTGGCGATTTTCAAGCCATCGTAAAATCTTTTCTAAATCTTGAGCCGCGTCTTTCAAATAGGCTTGTAGGGTAATCCCAATGTGAGTATCCTTGCTAAACTCTGGTTCTAGCAACAAGGTTTGTAAGGTTTCCAAGGTCAAGTTTTTATATTGTTGTTGCTCCATGTCAAAATGGAGAGTGACTCCCTGAGATTTGGCGAGGCGGACTAAGGGGCGCAGTCGTTGCAAGAGAACTGTTTTACTTCCTTCAGGATCCGTTTCACTGGTTCTGGCATATAGAGCCGTTAACTTGACTGAGACTTGAGCAGTAATGGTGTCTTGATTCCCCAATTCTTTGATGAGATCTTGGTAAGCGTTTAAGTAATTGTGGGCTTCTTGTTCACTCACTACAGCTTCTCCTAAAATATCAATGGAGAATTTAACATTAGGGCGAGCTTTTTTCTTGAGAGTTTTTAATGTTTCCGAGGTCGATTCTCCAATAATAAATTGCTTGGCAAGTTGTTTTACCCCTTGTTGGAAGGTTACAGCTGTTGTTTTGGCTTGCAGACTATCAGTTTTTTGGAAGTTAATCGCGGTAGCAATTGCTTTGGGGAGTTCGTTGGGTTCATTTTCGGTTAGGTATTCTTTAATATGTTGAGCCAGTTGAGGGTTATTATTTAACGTAGGTAGGCAATCCACTAATTGAAACAGTTGTCGTCTTAGTTCAGGTCGCTCAATTGTCCAGTTAAGAATAAAATTATGATGGGTTTCTTGCTCTTGGAATAAACTCTTGGCAATGCTTTGAATTTGATTTTCGATATCAACGGCTAAAGTCATGTTTTACTTCCCTCAAAATGGCATTTCACTCTAACAAAGACTACTTTTTAAATTAGATGCTTTTTTAACTCAGGAACGGGATCATTAAGATATTTTTGGAAATTAATGTGATTGAGATTTTTAGTTTTTGCGAGTCGCCCTTGTTGGAATCCTCGATCAAATTCACAAAGTTCTTCCCAATTTAAGCGAAATTTTGGCGGATAGAAAAAAAGAGCACATAATTTAAAAATCCAGCAGTGCAGGCGATTAGTTTTAGGATCATTACTCATGGTAAATCCGATAATATAGGCTTCGTCGCAAGGGGAAACACCCCGTTCTAAGAGAATATGAAGACAGTCGTGATTAAATAAATCAATGGCTCCGGGAAGGTGTATCGGACTGTTGGGATTCTCTAAAAGCCAAACTAGGTAAGGAATATCATTTTGCTGATCAATTTGTTGCGTAGTGACTTTATCCGCTAATCTTACAGGTTTCATTGTCTTGAAATGGTATGGAGCTTACTTCTGTTATAGCGAAAACGAAAATTTGCTGTTGTAACATATTTACTATAGCAATCTGATCTCATTTGTAAAAAATAGCTTAACTTCAGATCCCCCCTC
>JBKHER010000019.1:0-14532 GCA_046540715.1 Halothece sp. | reverse complement strand
TACCCAACATAATCTTTGATTTGTTGGGAGTCTTCTCAGAACTCCAGATAAAATTAATGTGAGATTAAAATTGGATAAAAATTAAGTTAAAAGTGTTATCTTAATAACAATATGGGTTGTGTCACTAATCTACGATTAGGTTTAGGTTAGGACATCATGACTAGTTAGTTTTAGAAGATTAATTCTCTATTCTTGGCTAGTCTGTTCTTTTTTGTTTTGATTTTTCGTGTGAGGAATTTTGAATTGTGAGCCTATCTTGGAAAAAGTTTTTAGTGATTGCTCCCTCGACATTGGGGGGTTTAGTATGCGCCCAAATTGCCCTTGCTAATGAAGTTTCATCTAGTGAACTGCTTGACCAAATTGATACTTACAATCAAGAAAGTGGCAATTCTCTAAATCAAGTCAATAGTGTGTTTCAACTGGAAGATGTTTCCCCAGATGACTGGGCATTTGAAGCTCTACGGAATTTGGTAGAACGCTATGGCTGTATCGCGGGTTATCCTGATGGAACATTTCGTGGGGAGCAAGCGATGACTCGTTATGAGTTTGCTGCAGGGTTAAACGCTTGTTTACAGCAAATTGAAAGTCTGATTACAACTGGTGAGTCTGATGTCAGTGAGGAAGACTTAGCAACGCTACAACGATTAGCGCAAGAATTTGAAGCGGAACTGGCAACTTTAGAAACAAGAGTTGATAATTTAGAGGATCGCACTGCGTTTTTAGAAGATAATCAGTTTTCTACCACTACCAAACTTAACAGCCAAATTGTGTTTGACTTAGCTGGCGCTAATAGTGTCGATAAAGCTGTGGCGGCTCAACCAGAGTTTGATCAAAATCTTGGGGAGGTGGATAGTAATGTCCATTTAACTCGTCGGATTCGCATTAATTTTGATAGTAGTTTCACAGGGGAAGATCGTTTGCGAGTGCGTTTCCAAGAATCAACTAGCTTTACTTTAGCTGATGCTACAGGAGCTCGCGCGGCTACCCGTAATCTTTCTGCTGGGATTACAGATGGAGATTTTGAACTGGGGCAATTGCTGTATAGTTTTCCCGTCGGGGATAGTATTGTGGCTCACCTCGGGGCAAAAGGGGTTTTAATTGATGATGTTTTTGATGCTGGTTCCACTGCCTCGTTTGCTTATGGATCGATTAATCTCTTTACTGCTTATAATAACCTTGTCTATGATGTGAGTTCTGTAGGGGGAGCCAGTCTGGGAGCCAATGTTTTCCTCAGCGATCGCGTACAAGTAGATTTAGGATTCTTTAGTCAAGATGGCACTGACTCAGAAAGAGGACTCTTTGGGGGCAATTACTCCGCAGGGGGACAAATTGGCGTGGATTTAGGGGATGTTGACCTTGCTGCCACGTATCTCCGCAGTTATCAATCGAGTCAAGATGGGGAGACTTTCTATGACCTTTCTGGTTTCGTGGGTAGCCCAGCATCTGCTAATCCTTTTCGTCAAGGTGATGGAAGTGACTTAGCTACCTCTGCGGATCATCTGGGGTTACAAGCCAATTGGCGTGTGAGTCGCAGCTTTAATCTCGGAGGCTATTTCGGTTATGTCAATGCCAATACTCAAGCTGGCCCCGACGGTGATGCTGAACTTATTAACTGGCTAGTTAATGCCTCCTTCCCGAACTTAGGCAAAGAGGGAAGCGTCTTCATTTTAGGATTTGGTCAACCCCCTAAACTCACAGATTCTAGTGGAGCCGCCGTGGCGGAAGACCCTGATACAGGATACTTACTGAGTGCAGAATATCAGTTCCCGGTGAATGACAATATCAGTATTGCTACTGGTGGTTATGCTTTGTTTAACCCGAATCATAATGATGACAATGATGATATCTATGTGGGTCGTGTGAGAACTGTATTTAGTTTCTAGATGGAATCCCCCCCTTGGGGGGAAATTGGAAAGGGAGAATTAATCAAAGGGATTTGATGTCACGGTTTCTCCCAATTCTTCTAGAGAGGGGTTAATCCCATCTGGGTTTCCGACAATGAGAGTGGTTATGTCTTCTGGTTGTAAGTAAGTTTGGGCGACTCGTTGCACATCTTCTTTTGTGGTTTCTTTGATTCGTTCCTGTAATTTGAAAATAAAGTCATCGGGATAGTCATAGTAGGCATAGCGCATCAAACGAGATAAGGTTTGTTTATTGTCCTCAAAGTTAAAGATAAAGGAATTGAGAATGGACTCTTTCGCATACGCCAACTGATCCTCTGAAAGAAGATCATCTCGCACTTTTGCAATTTCTTCGCGGATAGATTGAATAAAGGGAACGGTGGTTTCAGAACTGGTTTGCCCGCCTGCGACAAAATAACCTGGATAGTCGTAATTGGCTCGCCAAACGCCATAAACGGAATAAGCTAATCCTTGGCGCGATCGCAGCTCATTATATAAGGTGCCACCAAACCCATTTAAAGCTCCATTTAGCACTCTCAAAGCGGGATAGTCGGGATTATCTAAGGTTCCGCCCAAATGTCCCATTTCCACATAAGACTGGCTTAATTCGGGTTTTTCTACAAGATGAATCCCGTCAGTGGTAGCTTGTTTAGCTTCGGGAATGTCATAGGCAGGAGTGGGGGTAGAAACCTCCCAATTGCCAAAGGCTTCCTCAACGCGATCGCGCATTTCTTCAGGATCAAAATCCCCTACAATCCCTAAGATCATCTCTTCAGGGCGAAGATAGTTTTCATAAAATGCAATTACATCTTCACGGGAAATATTTTCTAACGTTTCATACTCTTCGGTGCGAGCATAGGGGCTTTGTTCCCCATAAATTAACTTTTGAAATTTTCGATCCGCCACCTCCCCAGGATCATCATCTCGCCGTGAAATTCTTCCTTCTGCTTGTTGTTTAGCTAAAGCAAATTGTTGCTCATCAAAGGCAGGGCTTTTAATAACTTCGGCAAATAAATTAAATACTTGCTCTAAATCACCCGTTAAACAATCAAATTCAGCACTTCCGGAAGTCGTATTAATTGAGGTTTCAATGGAAGCCGCCCGTTGTTCTAACATTTGGTTTAACTCATCAGGGGAATAATTTTCTGTACCACCGCGACGCATTAGACTTCCCGTCAGTGAAGCTAACCCAACTTTATCGGCTGGTTCTAAGCGCGAGCCAGTACGAAACCTAGCGGTTCCCGTTATCAAAGGAAACTCATGATCTTCAATCAAATAGAGGGTTAAGCCATTTTCTAATTGATCTGTCGTATAATCGGGTATTTTAATTTCTGGCGGCGGTGACAACTCTAATTCTGTATAGTGTTTTGGCTCTTTTGAAGCAGCGTTAGCAAAAAAATCACTATTGCCAATAATGACAAATAACGAAATAAAAATTCCGATAATTAACCATCTTAAGTATTTCATTTTTTGCTTATTTATAATATTAATCATTTTTTGATAAAATCCGTCCAATGGTGCGATTATTTTCAGTAAAGGTATTTTGAGCAACTCGCTGGATATCTTCTGCGGTAACCTTAGCAATCGCTTCTAATTCAGTAAAGAGATTTTCCCAATCACCGGTTTTTCCTTCATATTCAGCAAGCTGTCTCGCCATCCCACGATTAGAATCTAAATTCCGTAATAGATTCGCCTCTATTTGTGTTTTGACTCGCTCTAATTCTTCCTCAGAAACTAATTCAGTTTTTAATTTTTCTATTTCAATCGTTAAGGCTTCAGACACTTCTTCTAAGGTGGCATTAGGAGCAGTTAAGGCATAAAATAAGACTAAATTCGGGAACTTATTACCTGGAAAACTGCTTAAACCTTGAGCAGAAAGAGCCACTTTTTTTTCTTCCACTAAAGACTGATATAAACGGGAAGTGCGACCGATACTTAATAGGCGAGAAATAACTTCATAAACCACATGATCTTCATTATTTAAGCTGGGACGATGATAACCTTCAAAATACCAAGGTTGTGAAGATAGGGTCAAGTCAATTTCCCGCACTTCATTTTGCGACGGTTCAACGTCTGTTACTTCTGGAGGAGAGGGGCGAGAGGAAAAACGACCAAAATAAACCTCAGCTAATTCTTTTACTTGTTTGGGATTAACATCACCAACAATCGCAGCGGTTAAATTTTGAGGAACATAATAGGTTTTAAAGAAGTTTTGAATATCTTTGCGAGTTAAATTTCGGATATCTTCTTCATAACCAATAACGGGATGTTGATAAGGATGGGTGGTAAAGGCAGTCCCTAAAAATTCTTCTACCATTTTGCCAACGGGAGAATTCTCGGTTCGCAATCTTCTTTCTTCTAAAATGACTTGTTGTTCATTAAAAAATTCTCTAAAGACAGGGTCAGAAAAGCGTTCCGACTCTAACGACATCCACAGTTCTAATTTATTCGCGGGAAAACTATAGAAATAGGTGGTATAGTCAGCGGAAGTGGCTGCGTTTAAGCCCACTCCTCCTTCTTGTTGGACAATTTGACCAAATTCATTTTGCTTGACATATTGTTCGGCTTGTGATCTTAATTTTTGAAGCGAGTCTTTTAATTGAGCAATTGCTTCTTCATCATCCTGATTTTTAGCCATTTGCAATTGCTGATGAACCTGATCTAACTCTTCAAGGACTTCTTTTTCTTCCTCATAATTAGTGGTTCCAATTTTACTGGTTCCTTTGAAGGCTAAATGTTCTAAAAAATGAGCGGCTCCGGTTTTTGCTTCTTCCTCATTAGCACTTCCCACATCGGCATAAGTGACAAAGGAAACTACTGGGGCTTCTGAATCGGGAAGAATTAGAAAAGTCATTCCATTATCCAGTTCATATTCAGTAATTCTGTCTTTGACTCGCTCTAAATAAGGCTGAATTTCTGTCGAATTAGATACAGCTTGGGCGGGATGAATGCCCCATCCTTGCCAGATGATTAAAATAAAAAGTAGGGTTATAATTAGTCGTCTCACAATTTCAATCAAAATTCTTAACCAGTTGTTTCTCTCAAGTTCTGTTACAGTGGATTCAAACTCTGTAACGTTTTTACGAGATTAAAGCTACCCTATCAATGATAGACCACAAGTAACAGACTTATGCAAGCGTTCCGTCAGCAAATTGCTAAAACGACTCAAAACTCTTCTCCTGAAGAAACTGTGCGCGATCGCGTTTTGAAAGCAGCGCAACGTCTTTTTGCCAACCAAGGCTATGATGCAACCACAACTAAACATTTAGCTACCCAAGCTGGAATTGCAGAGGGGACGCTGTTTCGGCATTTTGAAAATAAAAAAGCCATCCTTGTGGAAGTCGCCACCGAAGGCTGGATTGAAATTCTCACTGACTTACTCACTGAGTTAAGCGAAATGGGAAGTTATAAAGCTATCGCCCAAGTGATGAAACGGCGGATGTTTCGACTCCATGAAAATGGGGAATTATTACGAGTTTGTTTCTTGGAGGCGCAATTTCATCCCGAATTAAGAGAACGCATCCAGTCGGAAGTTATTTCTCAAATGACTGATGTGACAGAAGCGTTTTTTGAAACGGCAATGGAACGGGGAATTTATCGTCGCATGAATCCTCGTGTTGTTGCCCAAGTATTTCTGGGAATGTTCACCATTGCTGGCTTTTCTAATGATACAATTATTGAATCCGATGCGCCGCCTCAGGCGATGAAAGAAATGGCGGAAGGGATTGCTGATATTTTTCTCAATGGGGTGTTGGCAGAACCTGAACCTCATTCGTCTTAATCAGAAAAGGTGATTTGGTCGGATTGATACTCGGGTGGTTCAATATGAATTAAAATCCGTGCCGGGCTGAAATATTCCTCTAATTTCTTTTCCACGGCTTCTGTAATGTTATGGGCAACTTCTAGATCATCGCTATCTATAGTCATGTGCATTTCGATGAAAACTTGTTGCCCCACAATTCCTCGCGACGCAATATCATGGCAATCAACCACACCGGGAACTTGTAAAGCGATGCGATTAATCACTTCTGGGGGAATAGCGGCTTGATCCACTAGCCAGGGTAAATTCTCTTTTAAAACTTCCCATGCACTTTTGAACACTAATAGGGCAACAGGAAAGGCAAGAATGACATCTAACCATTGTAGTTCGGGAATCTCCCATTTTGCTCCTTGCCACATCCCCACTAAGCCTGCAATAACGACAATGGTTGTCCAAATATCTCCCATGGTGTGATAGGAGTCGGCAATTAAAATCCGATTATTAAGTTTTTCCCCGACATGACGTTCGTAAAAGGCAATAAAGATGTTAACGCCTAAAACAATGATTAATAGCCATAATTCCCAACCTTGAAGGGTAATCGGTGAGACTCCTGTAAAAATGCGATCAATGCTACGTTGGATAATTTCAAAGCAAGTAACGCCTAAAAAAGCGGCGATTCCTAAAGCGCCAAGGGCTTCAAATTTTTGGTGACCATAAGGGTGATCGCGATCGGGTTTTGGGGAGGCAAATTGATTACTAACTAATCCGAGAATATTGTTTGCCCCATCGGTAAAGCTATGGAGGGCATCTGCTTGCAGACTCAAAGCCCCAGTGAGAAATCCCACAACGAACTTTAATCCCATCACAATAATATTCAGGATGAGAGTGATAATCAAAACACGGCGGACTTCTGGGCGATGATCAGGCGTTTTCATAAGAATACCAAATTGCCGAAACTTGATCTGCGATCGCGCTTGCTTTGGTAATATTTTCTTCTAAAATGGTGACATGACCAAGTTTTCGCCCCGAACGGGCTTGGGTTTTCCCATACCAGTAGAGATGGGTATTAGGAAGGGATTGCAATTTTTCTCGTTTTTGGGCGTAGTCACTTTCTACAGTTTCATACCCGAGTAAATTCACCATGACGGCTGCCTCGCTTTTCATTTGGGGAGGGGTTAAGGTATCCCCCGTAACGGCTTTTAAGTGCATGGCAAACTGGGAAATATCGCAAGCATCAAGGGTATAATGACCAGAATTGTGGGTTCGGGGGGCCACCTCATTGACTAATACTCGATAATCTTCAGTGAGGAAAAATTCAATGCCAAACACGCCCACCCAATCAAGGGCAGTTAAAAGTGACTGCGCGATCGCGCCAATTTCTTCCTCCAACGCCTCACTAATCCGCGCTGGGGCAATCACTCGCTGACATACCTGATCCTGCTGATAAGTTTCTGTAACAGGATACACGACAGTTTCCCCATTCATCCCTCTTGCTGCCATTACCGCCAACTCTTTCTCAAAGGGAATACATTCTTCCACTAAGACAGGAATCCCCTGCAATTTCTCCCAAGCGGCAATTAAATCTCTTTCTGACTCCACAATAAAAGTTCCCTGCCCATCGTAACCATGTCGTCTCGCCTTAATCACTAAGGGAAACTCATCTTCAGCAAAATTAGCTTCTCCTGCAATAACACTCTTAAACACGGGAACTGGTAACCCCAATTCTTGCAGATAACAGCGTTGTTCAAACTTATCTAACAAGGGGGAAAGGGAGGCTAAACTGGGATAAAAATCCACCTCCTCCCGTAAACGACTTAACCCTGCTAAATCAATAAACTCATTCTCAAAGGTAATCACATCACAAGATTGGGCTAGCCGTCGCGTCGCCTCTAAATCTGACAAAGGGGCAATAATACTTTCTTCAGCATCTGCCACCACAGGGGCATCAAAATGAGGCGTTTGCACTCGTAAGGATACCCCTAATTTTTGGGCTTCTAAACCCATCATCCAGGCAAGCTGCCCGCCACCGATAACACCAACACGCTTTTTTATAGACATCCTAACGAATCCCGAGTAGCAACACCCGTCTCCTCATTAACCCCTTCTGCGATTTGACAAAGCTGATCAATTTGGGGATTATCTAATACTGCATTGCTAAAATCAGCCCCCGTTATTGTCGTATTCTCAAACGTCGCCCGAGAGAGAATTGCATCTTCTAAAATGGCTTGGCTAAGATTAGCATCGGTAAAATCTACGCCATTTAGGACGGTAAAGGTTAAATTTGCCCCTTCTAAATTTGCCCCTGTCATCACTGACTCGGTAAAAATTGATCCCCGTAAGTCAGTCTGACTTAAATTCGCCTCACTTAAATTAGCATCGGAAATTTCTCGTAACTGCAAGGTTTCCCCCGACATATCTTCCCCAGATAAGTCAGCGCTAATTAAGGATTGACGCTCAAAAACGGTACTTGTTTGGGCTTGGGCGGTTAAAGGATAAAAGAGAACCACACCCGCTAGCACACCAGAGATTAATTTAATAATAAACTTCATGATTTTTAAGACTTAATTTGATTTAGAATTCACGCACAATCAATTCTTCCCCTTTTTGGGTCACTTGTCCATCCTCATTTTTTCCAATAGCAGACTCATGAACTAATAAGTCAAACCAGAAAGTTGTTCCCACACCTAATTCACTCACTAACCGTACCATGCTGTGATGTTTTTCAATAATATTGCGAACAATGGATAAGCCTAAGCCAGTTCCTTCCAAGGTATGGACTTGGTTTTCGACGCGGAAAAAGCGATCAAAAATTGCCTCTTGATCTTCACTATCAATGCCAATTCCCGTATCAGAAACTTCTACCCGCACTTGGGGACTCGGTTGATAGGGATGATCTTCGGGATCAAGAAGATAGGCCCGAATCATCACTTTTCCCCCAGCACGACTAAATTTTAAGGCATTGCCCACTAAGTTCGCAAAGACTTGTAACAGTAAGTCATAATTTCCCATAACAGGGGGTAATTCAGGTTGAATATCTTGTAAGAGTTCAATTTCTTGATCTTTAGCATTGAGATGATAACTGCGAAGGGTTTGTTCAATGGGCTGACTTAAATCCACCGCCGTCATCTGATAAACTTTAGAGGATTCTAAACGAGATAAATCTAAAACATCATTAACGAGGCGCGTTAAACGATCAGTTTCACTATTGGTAGTATGTAAAAACTCTTTTTGTTCTTCTGGGCTTAGTTCTTCTCCATATTCAGAAAGGGTTTCAATGAAGGATTTAATATTAAATAAGGGGGTTCTTAATTCGTGGGAAACATTACTGATAAATTGGCTTTTTGCTTTGTTTAATTCTACTTCTCGGGTAATATCTTGAACCGTAATGGCTAACCCTTTAATACTCTCGCGATATTGATCTAACACTCGCGTTAGTAAAATGCGAACTGTTCGTTCATGAGGGCTATTTAAGGTAATCCGAAATTCTCCGCCATTGCGATTATTTTCTGCATCTTCGGTTTCTTCTGAAGCATCTCTTGCCATCACTTCTTGTAGCGGTTCACTAATTTCCATCTTCACTTCATGAGGGAGATAATGCAACACATTTTCGCCGACGATTTCTTTCTCTTCCCAACCAAAAATTCGTTGTGCGGTGGGATTGACTAACATAATTTGTAAATCAGTATCAATTAAAACGGCCCCATCGGCAATGGTGGAAACTAAGGTTTCTAATTTGGCTTTTTCTGCGGTTAATTCTTCAATATTTTGTTCTTCATACCGCGCTAACCGTTCCGCCATATAATTAAAGCTAGAAATGAGTTCTCCTAGTTCGCCCCCTAGGGGTAACTCGATGCGTTGTTTAAAGTTTCCTGCCGCAATATTTCTAACGCCGACTAATAATTCTTTAATGGGTTTGGTAATGGTTAAGGCATTAAAAACGGCTCCTAAAATAACCATCGCCCAAATGGAAATAAAGACGGCAATGGTGACATCTCGGGTAAGATTAGAAGAGGCAACAACCGTGGGATTGGGGTTAATGCCTACCGCTAAAACCCCCAAATATTCTTTATCGTATCTTAAAGGAACAAAAACGTCTGTTACTTCGCCATCAGGGGTATTATGTTGACGGACAAAGGGCTGTTCAGAGTCTTTTTCGTAACTCTCAGGCAGTTGGATGCGTCGCTGAATGGTGAGGGCATTTTTGCCTTCTGCTTCCGAGAAAGGAATTCCAAACCGAATTTTCCCATCGGGTTCGGCATAGAGAATATAGCGGACACTGGAGGTGCTAGTATAAAATCGTCCTGAGAACAGGGCAACTTCTGTGAGGTGATCTTCGGCAACCAGTGGGGCAATATTCGCCGCTAGCAATAAGCCTAAGTCTCGCCCAAATCGGGTATCATTCATGCGGGCATCTTGTTGGATGGTATTAACCGCCCAAAAGGTTAAACCACTCATGACAAGGGAAACGACTAACGTTCCCACTGCCATAAGACGAGTTTGAAGGGTAAAGTCTGACCACCAACGGGCGATAATTTCGCGGATTGTATTCAAGGTTTTAATCCCTGCATCTGCGATTACAACAAGATTGCTGACTCTATTTTCGCATATTTCTCGGGCAATCGGTGCTTATTGCAACTCTAACATTTGTTCCTGCACTCTTTCTTTAAGTTCAGGATTATTTTGGATTTGTTGAGTAATCTGATTAAACTCTGATATGCTTAATCCCTCCTCTTTAACGATTTCTTCGGAGCGGTTACAATAATTAATAATCAGCGATCGCGCTTCCTCTGGTAAGTCTTGATAACTTTCTGAGCGATTACAAGCCATTTCAGGCCTTGCTTCTCCTTCTAATTCGGCTTCAATTTTGCGTTGCACTTCTTTTCGGATTGGTTCAATTTCTAGAACCGCGCTTGCGTAGCTATTGATTGTTTCTTCATCATAATTATTTTGCGCTTTAGCAACGATTGAATTTCGGAAACCACTACTGGCAAAAACTGACTTGGAAGTCACCCCTAAGCTACTTTCAGCAACTAATAAAGCAGCGGTAACTAGGGTTAATTTTAGGAAAGAAGGACACCAAGAAAACGGTTTCAACATAATTCGTGAAAGTGATGATGATGATCTTGAATTTGGGGTATGTGTACTCTCTTGAGACGACAAGGACAGATAAAAGTTTCAGGATTCTTTTAAATTTTCCTGACATTGGTAGCGTTGGTAGGGAAAGCCAATGCGGTAATATTCGGCGCGATCGCGCTGACAATTCTGTTCTTGGGCCAAGTTAAGGTGATTAGGAAAGTCTTTTTCTCTTAATCCAGGGGCAATTAGCCAAGTGTTCTCTATCTTAATCGCTAGTTGACTGATTTTCTGCCACACTTGGTTATATCCTTCTTCACGATCGAGTAAAATTAAAGCACTGTCCGATGATTGCGCTGAAATGCGATCTAGTGCCAAGCCATAACTTAAGCCTAAGGCTAATTCTGCTTGATTTTTATAAGTCATTATGACTAAGGTAGATTCAGAGTGTCGGTTAAATCGTTCTGCTGTCAGTTCGGGTTGGTAGGGTTTAATAAAGAAGAAATTGAAGACGACAAAAAGACTGCTAATTAATCCGACACTGATCACTGTTAATAGGGCTTTTCTTTGCTGGGGAAAACTGAGACTTGCCCCTAAAAGCGCACAAATTGCAGGATAAAAAATATAATTATATCGAGGCGCGATCGCGATATTTCGCTGTAACAAATAAATGACTAAGACAAACTGAACCAACAATATGATTAAATAAAGAGATAAGGCTAAAGTTACTTTTTTCGTGTCTGAATCGTTTTGTAATTGTTGATAGCCGACGCGAAAACGGTAAATTAACCATCCTGCAAATCCTAGCATGAAAATTCCTGATAGAATTTGGACGAGTAACGGTTGTTTTTCCACAGGAAATGTCACTACCATCACTAAACCGCCTAGTAAGAGTTGATAAATGGGGGAAAACCAATCAAATTCAGGCAGCCAATCGGTAGTCGCACTAGAAAAATGATCAATAACTGTGGGAAGCCACGGAAGATAACTTAAACTTACGCCAATGATAACCCCTCCTAAGGTAATGATTCGTTTTGGAAAAGGATAGAAAAATACCAATAGAGTTATAATTTGGGCAAAAAAGGATAACAGAAAAAAATAATGCGTATAAATCCCAATACTATTGGTCATTCCCCAAAGTAGCCAAGAGATGAATCCCCCTTGTTTAAGGATTTTAATCAGGGCCAAAAGCGCGATCGTTACTAAAGTTAATCCCAAGGTATATTGTCTGGCTTCTTGAGAGAGATAAACTGTAAAAGGGGAAACCGCCATTAAAGTTGCTCCCACCAAACCAGCCCGTTGGGAAAAACTTGCTTGATTGAGATGATATAATGCAAAAATGGCAATAATTCCTAAAATGACTGGTAGTAATCGTAGCTTTATCGCTAGGGAAATGTCAAGAAAGGAAAGTTGCTGCAGGAAGCCTAGCCATGAGTGCATCAAGCAGAAAAAAAGCGGCGGATGACTGGATTTTTGGGCTAACGCATTAGCAATTTCGGAACAACTTTGATTTTGATATTGAAATAAAAGGGAAATTTGATCTAAGGGAATTAACTCCTCAGTAGGAATCCCTTGATAACCGATTCCAAATGTAAAAATGGCGGTAATAATTTCATCAATCCATAAATTTTTTCCACCTAATTGGATGACTCTCACGCCAGTAGCAAGTAGGATAATAAAAGCTAACCAATTATACTTTCCTTTAAATAAGAGATTGACCTTAATTCCGACATAATGACTCAGTTTTACGAACAATGAACCAAACATTTCATCATCTTCCTGTTTTAAGTGAAGCCGTTATTCAGGGGTTACAAATTAAAGCTAATGGCAATTATTTAGATGCAACAGTGGGAGGGGGTGGTCACAGTGAAGTGATCCTTAATTCTGAAAATAATATTCATCTTATTGCTTTAGATCAAGACGAAAGCGCGATCGCTGCGGCGAAAGAAAGACTTTCCTCTCATCAGCCAGTTAAATTCTATCATCAAAACTTTACCGAATATGACCCTGAAAGTCAAAAATTTGATGGCATTCTTGCTGATTTAGGGGTAAGTTCGCCTCAACTAGATACCCCAGAAAGAGGGTTTAGTTTCCAAAAAGAAGCCCCTTTAGATATGCGGATGAACCCCCAGCAATCATTAACGGCGGCGGAAATTATTAATCATTGGGATGAAACCACTTTAGCTGATATTTTCTATCACTATGGGGAAGAAAGATATTCTCGGAAAATTGCTCGTAGAATTTTACAAAAGCGTCCTTTTTCCACAACAACTGAACTTGCAAGCACGATCGCGCTATGTTTTCCCCCACAAAAACGTTATGGTCGCATTCACCCTGCAACCCGTGTTTTTCAAGCCCTTCGCATTGCTGTTAATAACGAACTCGATCACTTAAAAGCCTTTTTGGAGAAGTCTCCCTACTGGTTAAAGCCGCAAGGAAGATTAGTCATTATTAGTTTTCACAGTTTAGAAGATCGCATTGTTAAGCAGACATTTCGGGAACATTCGCAACTGAAAGTGATCACGAAAAAGCCAATTACTGCTACGCCAGAAGAGAGTCGAGAAAATCCACGAGCGCGATCGGCTAAACTGAGAATTGCGGAGAAAATGGATTCAAACTCCTCATAGAGAACAAAGCATTATTGGGATTAAAGTCTGCTACTCGTCTGTATTTGGGCAACCCCCCTCAACTTAAGATTGTCTTCCCATAAGTTAAGAAATCCTTAAAACTGAGGTAGTTCAAAACAGTGTCTAATCCTAGTTCTTACAATGAAAATAAGCTGTTGAAGCTAGAACCCCGCCTATAAAAATGGAAAGCGAGCGTTCTTAAAACTTGACAAAGGAGAACAAAAATGATTCGCTTATTGGTTAATATTTTGGTTTTTGTGATTAATGTCTTATACAAAGACCGACCCTATCCTCGTTTCTATGTTTTAGAAACCGTTGCCCGTGTTCCTTATTTTTCTTATCTTTCGGTGTTGCACCTCTATGAAACTTTAGGGTGGTGGCGACGGGTGGATTGGTTGAAAGTTCATTTCGCTGAGTCTTGGAATGAACTGCATCACCTGTTGATTATGGAATCTCTTGGTGGGGGTGACAAATGGCGCGATCGCGCTTTAGCTCGTGGGGCTGCTTTGATCTATTATTGGGTGGTAGTCGTGATGTATTTGATCTCTCCTCGTTCCGCTTATCAGTTCATGGAACAGGTAGAAGGTCACGCTTATCATACCTATAACACCTTCCTAAAAGAACAGGGGGAAGAATTAAAACAGCAGCCTGCGCCAGAAATTGCGGTGAAATACTACCGTGATGGCGATCTCTATATGTTTGATGAATTTCAGTCCGATCGCGCCCCAGAAGAACGTCGCCCAGAAGTCAATAATCTTTATGATGTGTTTGTGGCGATTCGTGATGATGAACAAGAGCACGTAAAAACCATGGTCGCCTGTCAGAAACCAGAAGCACAAAAAAGTTTCCACAGTCCCCACACCAAAGAAGAGTCTCCTGTGTTAGCAGCCGCTTCAGCAGCCCAAGCTGAGAAAAATTAGACAAAATTAAAGGAGTAAGGATAATTACCACAAGCACCCTGAAACAACATCCCACTTGCTATTAACCCATGATTTCCCCAGAACATGGCGTAATCGTAGCGCCCCCATTAGTCGCATCGCTGCTTTAGAAACGACCTCATCTCTAGGTTTCGCTATGATTACCATTTTGTCCTTATTACCTGCAAAACTTTAAGAGTTTGCAAAAATTACACAGTTTGCTTGCGATTATCGGATAGCCGATCAAGTAATCC
>JBKHER010000018.1:0-15658 GCA_046540715.1 Halothece sp. | reverse complement strand
TGTCGTCTGGGGAAACCCCAGACGTTTATACGCCCCGTCTCCTGTTAAACTAACGTTATAATGGGGAGTCTCCAGCACGAAGAAAAAGATGAGATATCAGTCTTAACAGAGCAATTTAGATGATCAACTTACCGTCCCTCAATCAAGAGACAATTTGGGGAATCTTAAAAGACGAGATTTCTGATGCCACAGTGAAGCAGTTGGTTTGGTATTATTTAGGCTATCGCTACGATCCCCAACAACAAGTTTGGAATAATGAAGCAGTGGCTTCCCAGTGGCGGGAAACTTATCCCCAACCTCCTGATTTTATTGAAAGTCGTCCAGCGATTGTGAAACTCACACGCTCTATTCCCAAGCCAAATAAACAACTTTTAAAGCAGAAGTTGGGCTTCAAAGGCTATAAAATTGGTGAGTTTGGCCCCCGCGAAACCAGACGCGCGACAATGGCAAACTGGCTACTAAGCTATATGCAAGAACAGGGATTACTTGATTAACGGAATTGTCTTAATCGTGCTATCCTCCTAATTGACGCTCTCCCGTTAAATCAAAGATGATAACGGGAGATTCTTGCTTCTAACTACTGAACTAGGTTCAGCAGACGACCGCCCTTAAAGCATCCACAAACTAGTTGCTTCCGCCCCAGTGGGGCAATCTCCGCAAGCGTAGTTTTATCCTGTTTGGTTGCGCCCCAACCTACAGTTTTAAGTTAGTTTTTTTTGCTTTTACTGGTACACTCGTTAGAGTGCTAACGTTTTTATAGAGGTTTATCGCGCCTCTTTTCATTAATTTCATTGTACCACAACTGTTCTGATTCATCTACCCATCAAATCGAAGATTAAGCTCCGACCCAAGCGCGATTGTATCGCGCATTGGAAAGCGGAGCTTATGATGGGAGTGTTCTCAGAACGCAGGATAAATTATTTGTGTGAGGAGTTTAGAAAATGGTGGTTGCAGTTAGCTCTAATTCGTTTCTGAATCTATCCCAATTGCCTAAAAGTAAGTTGTTTGGAACGGATGGCATTCGCGGTAAAGCGGGAAACTTATTAACAGCCCCTTTAGCCCTAGCTGTGGGGTACTGGGCGGGACAAGTCTATCAAGAAAAATTCGGAAAAGGCGCGATCGCGATCGGGCAAGATTCCCGTAATTCCAGTGATATGCTTGCCATGTCTCTAACAGCAGGCTTAACTGCCTCAGGCTTAGAAGTGTGGAATCTAGGCTTATGTCCCACTCCCTGTGTTGCTTATCTTACCGCCAATACCGATGCAATTGGGGGCATTATGATTTCAGCTAGCCATAATCCGCCTGAAGACAATGGCATTAAGTTTTTTAGTGCCGATGGGACAAAATTAAGCAAAACCGAAGCCAGTGCCATTGAAGCTGGAGTTAGAGGGGAAAAGCCAACGATTACTCATGAGGTCAATTGGGGACAACATTATCCTCGTCAGCATTTAGTGGAACAATACACCACTGGGTTAGTCCAAGGTTTACCCCAAGAACGTCCTTTAGAAGGCTTAAAAATTGTCTTAGACTTAGCTTGGGGGGCTTGTGTTCAGATTGCCCCGAGTTTATTTCGAGAAATGGGAGCCGAAGTGATCCCTTTACATGATACCCCAGACGGCGATCGCATTAATGTGGAGTGCGGCTCAACTCATCTCAATGTCTTACAGCAAGCAGTGTGTGAAACCCAAGCAGATATGGGCTTTGCTTTCGATGGCGATGCCGATCGCGTTTTAGCAGTGGATCACCAAGGGCGAGTCGTTGATGGCGATTATATTCTCTATTTCTGGGGAAACTTGCTTAAAGAACAAGCGCAACTCCCTGATAACTTATTAGTGGCAACCGTAATGGCAAACTTAGGGTTTGAAAACGCTTGGTCAAAGCAGGGCGGTCAGTTAATTCGCACGCCAGTCGGGGATCAGCACGTCCAAGCTCAAATGTGGGAAACTGGAGCCATGCTTGGGGGAGAGCAATCCGGTCATGTCATTTGTCATCACTATAATTGCAGTGGGGATGGCGTACAAACTGCCCTGCATTTAGCCTGTTTAACTCAAGAGGTGGGAATGTCATTAAGCCAAATGCGAGATGAGAGCTTTGAAACCTATCCGCAGTTATTGAAAAATGTTCGCGTCGAAGATGTGGAACGGCGGTGTGCTTGGGAAGAATGTGATACTCTACAAAGCGCGATCGCGCAAGCCGAACAAGCCATGGGCGATCAAGGACGGGTTTTAATTCGGGCTTCAGGAACCGAACCCGTAATTCGAGTGATGGTAGAAGCCTATGAGTTAGAAGTGGCAAACCATTGGAGTCATCATCTAGTAGAAACCGTGCGTCAACAATTTGGTTAATTCTGTCAGTGATTCTTCCCAACTCCAAGAGAATTCAGAGACAAAAGCGCGATCGCGAAGTATAGGCAAAGCCTAATCGCTGCTATCATAACAGCTAAAGACTCCCTGGTGGATGCCTGTAATGAATTCTAACGACAACTCTCAACCTGATCCTTCCCCAGAAGAGATCTCCTCTCAACAAAGCCTTCCTCCTCAAGAACCGAAACCATGGCGTTCTTTGTTCTTAATTCTGATTCTACTCGGATTAGGAGGTGGAATTAGTTTAGGCTGGTATTTAATTTATCGCCAATTACCGCAAACTGTTGCCAAAAGCCTTTCCTCTATTCTCTCTCGTCCTGTAGAAGTTGGCGAGGTAGAAGCCTTTTCTCTCACCTCCCTAAGTTTTGGCGAAACCACTCTTCCCCCCACCGACGAACACACCGAACAAGTCACCATTCCCACCGTTGCTGTTAACTTTACTCCTTTTAAAGTCATTACTGAACAGGCTTTAGACCTAGAAGTGACCCTCATTAATCCCGAAGTTAAAGTTGAGCAAACACCAGAGGGACAGTGGTTAACCACAGAGTTAACCGAACAACCCCCCGGCTTCATTGACATTAGACTGAATCGTCTTAACGTCGAAAATGCTAACCTCAGCTTGGCTTCTCGTAACCAGACCGGGGAATTGCAACCTCCTGTTAATCTCAATATTGCCCAAATCAATAGTCAATTTCTCGATAATAATCAACGCATTCCCTTCCAACTAGAAAACTTAACCCTTGCTGAAGCCTCTGGCAGTATTGATCTGACAGGAGAAGCGAATCTCGAAACCGAAGAAGTTGCCCTTTCTCTTACCACAAATGAACTCGCGATCGCGCAATTAGCTAGGTTAGCGGCTTCTCCTCTCAACATCAGAGATGGAACGCTCAACGCTAACACCGACATTAGTTTTTTCCTCAACGATACCCTACCTAAACTTGAAGGAACAGCAGAACTGACAAATTTGGAGGCTCGACTAGAACCCTTTACCACCCCTTTTCAAGCGACCGAGGCAAAAGTGAACTTCTCAGAAAGAGACATTTTTGTCGAAAACTTTACCACCCAATGGGGAGATTTAGAAGCAGTTGCAGGGGGAAAACTTAACCTAGAAACAGGGTATGACTTAAACGCCAATATTACACCGACTTCCTTAGCTAGTATTTTTTCAGCTTTTGAAATTGATTCGCCAGAGTTTCCTCTCAGTAGCACGATTGAAGCCAACCTCTCCTTAACTGGTGCTTTAGACGAGCCACAAGTTAATATTACTGCCAACACCACTGAACCCACCGTCATTGACCAAGTTGCCTTTAGCCAAGTTCAAACCCAACTCTCACTACAGGGAAATGAATTAATCGTAGAAGACTTGATCGCAACGCCGCAAGCGGGGGGAGAAATTACAGCCCAAGGCAATTTAGATTTAACCTCAGACCAAGCCATCAATCTTGATGTAGGCGTTCAAGATGTTTCGGGAGAGGTAATTCGCCCCTATCAATCTGATTTGCCCTCTGATTTAGGGACATTGAATGCCGGGGCAAAAATTAAGGGCAATTTAGCGGACTGGCAAAATTTAAGCGGACAAGGAAACGCAACCCTTGCTATTGCCAATGGAGAAGTTACCTTACCGCAACTGGAATTTTTGGACGGTCGTCTGCAAGGAAGGATTAATATTGATAGTCTTCAACCGCAAAGGCTGAATCCCAATATTCCACCGCAGTTACAAAATCCCATTTCAGGAGAGTTCTTTTTTAATGCTGATCTCGCAGACTTATCTCCTGAACAAGTCACGCTCAATGGTGAAGGAGAACTAAATATTCCTCAAGGGCAACTGGCGGCGACAGCCATTAACTTAAGTCAAGGTCAACTTAACGCAAATGTCGATGTTACCAATTTTCCCATCGGCTTAATTGCCCCTGAAACCCCTGCTGAATTTAATGAGTTGCTATCAGCGCAGTTTCAAGCAAATGCTGACATCAGAGACTTTGATCTCAATCAAGTGGAAGGAAGGGGTTTTGGCGAAGTGACCTTAACAGGCGCAGAAACCAGTCGCATTCGTCTCAATGATTTACGTCTGAGTGACGGTAACTGGCGCGGTGATATTGATGTTAGGAACTTAGAGGTGGGGCGCTTTGCTCAAGAAATTCCCCTAGAACTCCAAGGAACCCGTTTAGATACCCAACTGACAGCCCAAGGAACGATTGATAATTTAACCCCAGAAGGCGTGACTATTGAGGGTTCAGGGATGCTCAACTTAGTGGGTCGAGAACCGAGTCGAATTAATCTTGATAACCTACGTCTGAGTGAGGGAAATTGGCGCGGTGACATTAAGGCTAGCAACTTAGATGTCGGACGTTTACTCCCTGATATTCCCCCCCAAGTACAAGGAAGCCTCTTTGACGCGCAACTGACAGCCGAAGGAACGTTAGATAATTTAACCTCAGAAGGGGTGACTATTGAGGGGTCTGGAGAACTTAAACGCATTTTAGATGGGAATATTCGGGCAACAAGGATGCGCTTACAAGAGGGAGCATTTGAATTAGTGGCGATACCTGAAAATTTAAACCTGTCTCAACTCTCTGAAGAGTTACAGGGAGGAGTCGCTGGCGAAGTGAAAGCACAAGGAAATTTAGCGGATTTATCGCCTTCTGGAATTACCGCACAGGCAAATTTAGATTTTGATCAAGGTCTGAGCTTGATTGATGATTCCTTGACCACTCGTCTTAGGTGGGATGGTCGCCAAGTGGTCTTAGAAGAAGCCGAAGCAGAAGACTTTTTTGCTGAGGGAACCATCGCAGTCGATTTAGAACAACAGAGAGAAAACATTATCGAAAATGTTGATTTAACGGTTGATGCTCAAAATTTAGATTTAGCGGCTCTATCTATTCCAGAACCAGAAGCCATTGGGGAATTAAATATTCAGGGGTTAGCTGGGTTTACTGGGGAAATTCAAGGCAATATTAGCCAACCTCAAATTGAGGGGGATATTCGCTTAGAGAATTTTGCCTTAAACCGATTTATCTTTGATTCTGAAATGACAGGGACAGTTTTAGCCAACGCTGAACAAGGGGTGAGATTTAATTTAGAGGGGGAGAATGAGGAATCTGATCAAATTCAGTTTGCCTTGCTGTCTCCAACGGAAGGAGAGTTTTTGCCTTTAGAACCAACTTCCTTTCGCGTTAAATATCAGGAAGCGCTAGCAGAGGGAAACCAAGAAGAGGATGATTTGATGGTGAGTTTAAACTCACTCCCCTTAGATTTATTAAGAGATTTTGCCCCGCTACCAGAAGAGTTTGCCGATCAGCCTGCATCTGGAACCTTAGAAGGAGATTTCGCAGTTAATTTGAATAATTATGGGATTTCAGGAGAGTTAGGGTTAATCAATCCAGCTTTGGGGAGATTTAACAGCGATCGCGCTACCGCCACTTTCTCTTACCTTAACCAGACCTTAAAGATCTCAGAAGCCACTTTAATCCAAAATGAAAGCAGCTATCGTGCTAATGGTCGCCTTAGTTTAACCGAAACCACCCCTGAGTTTCAGGGCAATCTTGACATTGAAAAAGGGCGCATTGAGGACATTCTTACCGCCATACAAGTTTTTGATCTTGCTGATTTTAATGAAGAGTTTCTCACTCCCGGATATGGAGATGCCGACGATCTTAATACCACCTCCGTTAATGTCCAAGATCAACCCCTAGAAGATCAACTGCGACGGTTCTCCGAAATTAAAGCCCTACTTGAGCAACTCCGAAGCGAACCAGATCCTACCCCACTCCTTCCGCCCCTTGACTTAGCACAAGGGAATTTCACCGGTCAGGTTTATGTGCAAGGAAGCTCATTTAACCTCGCAGATCTTCAGGCAGAATGGGAAATTGATGGAGAAAGCTGGCAATGGGGTCCCTATCTCGCCAAAACCGTAACTGCACAGGGGAACCTTCGCAATGGTGTAATCACCTTACTCCCCTTACGGTTTGCCTCTGATGACAGTTTTATTAATCTCTCGGGAACCTTTGGGGGAGACAACCAATCCGCTCAATTACAAGTTAATGAAATCCCTGTTGCAGAGCTAAAAAATCTAGTTGAACTGCCAGAATTTATCGGTGTTAGTGGTTTAATTAATGGCACAGCGACAGTGGCCGGTAGCCCCCAAAATCCCAGTGCTCGGGGAGAATTACGGGTTGTTGATGCGGTTCTCAATGAAAAAACCATTGAGACGGTACAGGGAAGTTTTAACTATAGCAATTCGGAACTTAACTTGTTTGCTCGGGGGCTATTAACCTCTGAAAGTGAACCCCTTACTGTTGTGGGTGAAATTCCCTATCAACTTCCTTTTGCTGAAATTCCCCCAACTTCTGAAGATTTAAACCTTGAAATTAATCTCGAAGATGAAGGGTTTGCTCTCCTCGATGTCATTAGTAATGGACAATTAACTTGGGAAGGTGGCACCGGTCAGGTTAACCTCACGGTCAGTGGTCCCTTTGATCCAGAAGATTTCCAAATTGAACAGTTAACCACCCAAGGGGTGCTAAATTTTTCGGAAGCGAGCATTGCAACCGCCGTCTTGCCACAACCTTTAACTAATATTAATAGTCGAGTTAACTTTAATCTCGATCAGCTTAATGTAGAACAATTTAATGCTGACTTCGGAGGGGGAGAAGTTAACCTCTCAGGTGGATTAGCGTTATTTAATCCTGAAGCCTCCACCGAAAGTCTTGATCTTGATTTAGACAATTTAGCCCTTGATTTACCCAATCTTTATCAGGGAGATGTCACGGGAGATATCAATATTAGTCGGAGCGCGATCGCGCCAGAAATCGGTGGTGACATTACAGTTTCTCAAGGAGAAGTCCTATTAGCGGAAGAGGAAGAAAATGGGATTGCTCAAAATGGTCAACAAAATGGTCAGGAAAACGGAGCCAATATTGGATTCAACGACTTAAAAATTACCCTTGGCGAAAATGTTAATGTGACTCGCCAACCGATTTTGAATTTTCTAGCCGATGGTAGCTTAGTTTTAAATGGGACTTTGGACAATATTCGCCCAGAAGGAACCATTAGTCTGCGTCAGGGTCAAGTCAATTTAGGGTTAACTCAATTTCGACTAGCAAAGGGCTATGAACAAACAGCCACCTTTATTCCCACTCAAGGATTTGACCCCACATTAGATGTCCGATTAATTACCTCTGTGTCGGAAACCAGTGGAAGCCTTGGCGGTAGCGATGGGAGTACAGAATTTCAAGATCAGCAACTTGACACCTCAGTTGCAAGTTTACGTTCGGTGCAAGTTGAGGCTTTAGTACGTGGCCGCGCTAGTGAACTACAACCAGGGGCTTTAACTGCCAATAATGATATTTTAACCCTCAGCAGTGAACCCAGTCGCAGTGAAACAGAAATTCTTGCGCTTCTCGGCGGCGGATTAACCCGTGGTTTTGGAGACGATGCGGCGCTAGGGTTAGCTAACATTGCTGGTTCTACCTTGCTTGGAACGTTTCAAAATACAATTGGCGATGCTTTAGGCTTAAGTGAGTTCCGTATTTTTCCAACTTTAATTCCCACAGAAAGGGAAGAAGGGGAAGATGGGGGCGGTAGTTCTACTTTAGGCTTTGGTGCAGAAGCGGGAATTAACATTGGCAATGATTTTTCGGTGTCGGCTCTAACAATTTTTGATACTGATCAAAAGATTCAATATAGTGTTCGATATCGCTTAGATGATTCGGTTCTACTCAGAGGAACAACGGATTTTGCTGATAATGATAATTTGATTATTGAATATGAAACTCGATTCTAAGTTCTTATTTTTTTAGGAATGAAAATAACTTAACCTTGATTTAAATAAATCATGATGAAAACATAAACTCTAATCTCTATGATAGGGGTGGACTGGATCAAAGCTATATCACCTACTTGCCGTGTCTTCATCCCAATCTACTTCTCTTCAACCCACATCTACCCTTAATGAGCTACAAACCTATCAGTATTATGTTGAGGCTGAGACGCTAGGAGAGGTCGTTTATCATAAATTTCAAAACCAGCCAGAGCTACCGGGGGTCATTATTAAAGAAGAAGAACAAGTTTTGGGAGTGATTTCTAGACGCAAGTTTCTAGAGCACATGAGTCAACCCTATAGTCTTGAGTTGTACTTACGTCGCCCCATTCGGATCTTATTAGAGGTCATAGAAACTGAACCCCTGTATTTGCAACATGATTGTCGAATTGATAAAGCTGTCATTAAGGCGCTGAACCGTTCTTTAGAGTTACTTTATGAACCAATTGCTGTGGTAAAACAGGATCAATCCGTTGCCTTGTTAGAACTTCACCATTTACTATTGGCTCACTCGAAAATTTTTGCTCAAGTTAATAAAATTATTCTGAAACAAAAAGAAAAAGCTCGTCAATATGCAGAGAGCTTAAAAAAAGAGCAAGCAAAAGTCCAAAAATATACCCGTGAATTAGAAACACAACAGCGAGAAGTCCAACGGCGTAATCAGATGTTGGAACTGCAGCAAGCCAAATTATCTCGGCAGGCCAATGCCATTTCTGAGTTGAATCAACGCTTTGTGCAGTTAGGAGAATTACTGTCCCAAGAAGGTAAGGAAACCTTTAGCCAAATGTTAAAAAGTGTTGAGGCCATTTCTGATTGTACCGATCAAATTATCAAAATTGGGAATGGGTTTAGTGAAGAGTTAGAAGCGGTGAATGGGGCAACGGAATTAATTGAGCGTGTCAGTCAACAGGTGCGTAATTTGTCGATTCAAGCGGCTTTAGTGGCGAATCGTCCCCAAAGCGGCGGTAGTGAAGGACAAATGACTGGATTAAGTCGAATTACCACTGAAATTGGTAACTTGGGGGGGAAAACGTTTGAAGCAACCAATCAAGTGAACCAAATTGCTTATCGCTTCCGCAATCAACTTGAAGAGTTAACCAGTGCCGCCCAAGAAAGTGAGCAAGTGGCTCGCTCTTTAGTAACTCGTTCTCAACAAACTCAACAAGCACTGGAACAGTTAGAACGGTTGATTAATGAATATAAAAATGATCAGACTCTAGAATCGTCACAAGAGGAAGTCTCTAATCAGGAAGCTAGCAACGCACAATGATAGCAAAGCGTTAGAATTAGACTGAAAATCCTATTTTTTATGTTTCAGTGCTGCGATGATGTTAAGTGAACTGACACCAATTATTCGAGAACTTACACAACAGCCGATTAGCTTTTTGGGGGGGTTAGTATCGGGAAGTTTACGCCTCAGCCCTGACCAAGAGCCTCTCAAAAGCTGGTTGGATCAACAAGGGTCACAGACGACTCAATCGGGGTCTTCTCCTGAAGATCAAGCTCCCCAAACCATTAATATTGAATAATAATTGAAGAAGCTATCGTGATCCTGAAGAAATCAGTGATCGATAACAAGTTGTCATTTTTGTAAGAAAAGCTACAATCATGGCTAGGTCTTTCCTTTTTAAGGCTTCCCTCTAAGGATAGAAAATTTGATTACTTAGCTTCTTGGGGAAGCAATAGGAAACACAGTCATTAAATTTGCACTTAAACATTGATCATCATTCAGTGGTGAAAATAGTAAGGAGTAAAAGGAAAACAAGCCTTATGCAGGTAAATACATTAACCAGCCAGCAACAGCATAAAAACGAATTAGAGCGTTTAATTGAAGAACAAAGCCGAGAAGCCGCTCAAGGCAATACTGTGGCTCTGGAGGTAGAACCGACCGCTTCTGATTTAGATCAAGAAATGTTGGAGGAAACAACTGAGGAGTTAGCAGAAGAATCTTTACCGAAGGTGGTGGAAGCCAATACCTCTAAACCTGATCCCTCTGATGAAACAGCTAAAAAATCTTATACTGAGGATTCAATTCGACTTTATTTACAGGAAATTGGTCGCATTCGTTTGTTGAGAGCGGATGAAGAAATTGAGTTGGCTCGGAAAATTGCTGATTTGTTGGAATTGGAGCGCAAGCGCACTGAGTTGGAAGCAACCATTGGCTCAGAACCGACCCTTGAGGAATGGGCCGAAGAAGTGGAGATGCCGCTGTCGAAGTTTCGCCGACGCTTACTGCTGGGGCGACGCGCGAAAGAAAAAATGGTGCAGTCTAATTTACGGCTGGTGGTGTCTATTGCCAAAAAATATATGAATCGAGGACTATCGTTTCAGGATTTGATTCAGGAAGGGTCTTTAGGCTTGATTCGCGCTGCCGAAAAGTTTGATCACGAAAAAGGCTATAAGTTTTCCACTTATGCAACATGGTGGATTCGACAAGCCATTACTCGCGCGATCGCTGATCAATCTCGCACGATCCGCCTCCCAGTTCACCTTTATGAAACCATTTCTCGCATTAAGAAAACGACAAAAATTCTTTCTCAAGAGTTGGGACGTAAACCGACCGAGGAGGAAATCGCAGAACGGATGGAAATGACCATCGAAAAGTTACGTTTCATTGCTAAATCGGCGCAACTTCCGATTTCCTTAGAAACTCCCATTGGTAAAGAAGAAGACTCTCGCTTAGGGGATTTTATTGAAGCTGATGGAGAAACCCCAGAGGATGAGGTGTCTAAGAGCTTACTGCGGGAAGATTTAGAAGATGTCCTTGATACCCTCAGCCCCCGTGAACGAGATGTTCTCCGCCTCCGCTATGGTTTAGAAGATGGACGGATGAAAACGTTAGAGGAAATTGGACAAATTTTTAATGTTACTCGGGAACGGATTCGACAAATTGAAGCGAAAGCTCTGAGAAAATTGCGCCATCCCAACCGCAACAGCATCCTCAAGGAATATATGCGAACTTAAAAGGGGTGATATTAAGAAAATTAAAAAAAACTAAAAGCTGGGCTTTTGCTTGACCCAGCTCTTGTTAGGATGGTTAATCAAATTAGGTTTTTAATTTAAGGTGAAGAGGGGAAGGGGGGAGCAACCCTGATCTCCTTGATTAGCTTGAATAACTTCCCTTAAAGCAGTCCCCAGAAGTGAAGGACACCTTGTCCACTGAGAATTTCGGTAAGAAGGGCGGCAATGAAGCCAATCATTGCTAAACGTCCGTTCCAGTTTTCGGCACCTGCGTTAAAACCGAATTTGAATGCGTTACGATTCTCTTCCATGATGACCTCTTAATGAATAATGAATCTGTGTTAACTTCTGTAAATAAATGTAACTAAATTTGGCAAAGATAGCAATCATCTGTAAGGAATAGAATGATTGGTTTTCTAAATCTGATCTATTAGTTCTTTGATCGCTTGGTCGAAAATCTACCTTCTTTGACGATTTTAAGTTAATGCTTGATAAACAAACGCTTTTTGCTGCCTCTTTATTCCCTTATCTCGCTTTTTTGTGGTTTCTGACGCGATCGCGCCAATTTCCTCGTTTAGCCCTCATTGGGTTCTATGTTCTGTTATTATTTGTCTTAATCACCATACCAGCGGGCATTTATGCCCAACAGGCTTACGGAGAAGCCCTAGCGAATGTGGATTGGTTACACGGGAGTGCTGAGTTTTTTCTCACCCTCTCAAACATTCTAGTGGCGTTAGGGTTTGCCATCGCTATCCAGAAATATAAACAGTCTTCCTCGGATCAAGAAAAATCGCAATGACTTTTTCCTCCCAGCGTAATTCGCTTTGCTATCCTGAAACCGAAACTGTTTTAGGGGTAAAAGTTCATCTCCTTTCTGATTATTTAAGTTGGCTTCAAACCCGTTATGAAGAGGGAAAAGGGACTCATGTGGTGACCCTGAATGCAGAAATGGTCATGTTGGCGCGAAAAAATCCCCAACTTGCCCGCGCGATCGCGCAAGCCGATCTGGTGATTCCAGATGGGGCAGGAGTTGTCCTCTCTTTACGCCTACAAGGGAAAAAACAACAGCGTTACCCCGGCATTGAACTTGCTGCCGCTCTCATGGCGAAAATGGCGGAAAACCAGCCTTCAGAGAAGATTTTTTTCTATGGGGGAGAACCGAAACGAGCCGCGATCGCGGCTGAAAACTGGCAGCATCAATATGCCCAACTTTCCATTCATACCCAACATGGCTATCTTTCGGCAGCAGAACAAACGGAACTTTGTCAGGAGTTACAAACAAAACAGCCCCGTTTAATTCTGGTCGGCTTAGGCGTTCCTCGTCAGGAACTCTGGATTGCTGAGAACCGCCATCTTTGCCCCAATTCAATTTGGATCGGCATTGGTGGAGCATTTGACATTTGGTCTGGATCCAAGCCACGCGCCCCCCAATGGTTTTGTGAGCATAATCTAGAATGGTTATACCGATTGTATCAAGAGCCTTCGCGCTGGCAACGAATGCTAGTTTTACCCCAATTTGCCTGGGCTATTCTTACTAAAAGGAAATAACGCTTTTCAATGAGTCTTCGCACCGCTCGAAAAATTCCCTCTCTAGTAAAAAAATATCTGATGGCGTTGACAGGGATTGCCCTCATTACCTTTGTTTTCGCGCACATGGTCGGCAATCTCCAGATGTTTCTTCCCCCAGAGGCAATTAATCAATATGCCCACTTTCTCCATCAAGTAATTCCAGCGCCACTGCGTTGGGCGTTTCGTTTCGGATTACTGGTAATGGTAGGGGTTCATATCTGGATGGCAACCCTTTTAAAGCTAGAAAATCGAGCCGCTCGTCCTCAAAACTACGTTGTTAAGCGTTGGCTAAAAGCCAGTAGTGCTTCTCGATATATGACCGTTAGCGGTTTTATCCTTTTGATTTATATCATTTTCCACCTGTTACACTTCACGGTGCAAAACATTCATCCTGAATTTCAAATGCTTACCTATGAAATGGGAGAAAAAAGCGTTCAAGATGTCTATGCCATGGTGATTTATGGGTTTTCTCGTCAATTTTGGTATGTCTCAGGGTTTTATATGATTGCTATGGGGTTATTATGCTGGCATTTATCCCATGGGGCTTCTAGTATTTTTCAAACCTTGGGGCTACGAAATGAGCGCATCCGTTACCCTCTGCATAAGATAGCTTGGGGATTAGGAATGATTCTGTTTCTGGGATTTACCTCGATTCCGATTTCAGTCTTAGTTGCAGAAGCGACAAATATGCAATTGCTACCCACTGAAGCTGTTTTAACCCAAATTGAAACTTGGGACGGTGAAAGTCCGATTATTATTGATTATTCTAATACCGTTTTGGACAATCCCCCCAACCCCCCTTAGTAAGGGGGGCGAAGGGGGGATCAACTGTCACCTGATTTTTTTTAATGGTATTGTAACGATAAGCCATGAAATTCCAGTCTAATATTCCTCTCGGAACCTTAGCCGAAAAATGGGATAACCATAAATCCCAACTTAAATTAGTTAGCCCCAATAATCGACGAAAATATCACATTTTGGTTGTGGGAACCGGATTAGCAGGTGCATCGGCAGCCGCTTCTCTGGGAGAAATGGGATATCAAGTGAGTTGCTTTTGTTATCAAGATAGCCCGCGTCGCGCCCACTCGATCGCGGCTCAAGGGGGAATCAACGCCGCCAAAAATTATCAAAATGATGGGGACTCTGTTTATCGCCTTTTCTACGACACCCTGAAAGGGGGCGACTATCGTTCCAGGGAAGCGAATGTGTATCGCCTAGCCCAAGTTAGCGTTAATATCATTGACCAAATGGTGGCTCAAGGCGTTCCTTTTGCTAGAGAATATGGCGGTTTACTGGCAAATCGTTCCTTTGGAGGAACTCAAGTCAGCCGTACCTTCTACGCCCGTGGACAAACGGGACAACAACTGCTTTTAGGCGCATATCAACAACTGAGTCAGCAAATTGGCAAGGGTCAGGTTAAGATGTACAACCGCCACGAAATGCTGGAATTAGTGCTGGTTGAGGGGCAAGCTAAAGGCATTATTACTCGGAATTTGGTAACGGGGGAAATGAATCGCTGGGCAGGGGATTGTGTGATTCTTTGTACAGGGGGATATAGTAATGCTTATTTCCTTTCTACCAATGCTCAAGGCTGTAATGTTACGGCTACCTATCGCGCCTACCGCAAGGGGGCAGGGTTTGCGAATCCTTGTTATACCCAGATTCATCCTACCTGTATTCCGATGCAGGGGAAACAGCAGTCGAAACTAACTTTAATGTCAGAATCCCTCCGTAATGATGGACGGATTTGGGTGCCAAAAGACCCAGAAATGGCACAGAAACTGCGCGATCGCGCGATTTCTCCCCAAGACGTACCAGAAGAGGCGAGAGATTACTATTTAGAGCGTAAATACCCTAGTTTCGGCAATCTTGCCCCCAGAGATATTTCTTCTCGGGCTGCTAAAGAAGTCTGTGATGAAGGGAGAGGAGTGGGAAGCACCGGTTATGGCGTTTTCCTCGACTTCCAAGATGCCATGAAGCGTGTCGGTGAAAAGTCCATTTCTGAGCGATATGGGAACTTATTTGCCATGTATGAGCAAATCACGGGCGATAACCCCAAACAAACCCCGATGATGATTTATCCTGCCGTTCATTACACTATGGGCGGGCTTTGGGTAGATTATAATTTGCAAAGTAATATTCCAGGGCTTTTTGTTGCTGGAGAAGCCAATTTTTCGGATCATGGGGCAAATCGGCTGGGCGCTTCGGCACTAATGCAGGGATTAGCTGATGGCTATTTTATTTTGCCCTATACCGTGAGCCATTATCTAGCCACTCAAGGGGTTGCTAATGCGGGGAAAGTCAAAACTGATGCTCCTGCATTTTCTAAAGCTGAAACTGAGGCAAAAGAGCGCATTAAACGGCTTTTAGGAAACAAACATACTGGGAAAGCAAGCCCCCGTTATTTTCATCAACGTATTGGGGAGATTCTTTGGAATGAATGCGGTTTAGTTCGGAGTCAAGAAGGATTGAAAAAAGCCTTAAGTGAGATTGTTGCGCTACGGGAAGAATTTTGGCAAACCGTTAAGGTTGTGGGAGGAGAAGCCTTTAATCAAGAGTTGGAAAGAGCAGGGCGGATTGCTGATTTTATTGAGTTTGGGGAGTTAATGTGTCGCGATGCCCTACATCGTGAGGAATCTTGTGGGAGTCACTTTCGAGTAGAATATCAATATAGAGATCAAGATGAGGAAGTAAAAAACGGCTTTTTATCCTCGGGGGAAGCCAAACGAAATGATCAAGACTTTGCCTTGGTTTCCATTTGGGAATTTGCAGGCGATGATATGCCACCCATTCTGCATAAAGAGCCGCTAATTTATGAGGAAGTAGATTTTTCGACGCGATCTTATAAATAATTAGGGGTTGGTTATTTGTGATTTTTTATAGCAATATGATCTCATATCAAATCCGTTTGATTAATTGGCATAGCGAGCAAGATGCTCGCACTCCT
>JBKHER010000017.1:0-16259 GCA_046540715.1 Halothece sp. | reverse complement strand
CAACTAATCAAAATCCTCATCCGTTGCAGGAGTTTCCCCAGAAACCGTCACCAAATCAATTTGCTGACGATAATAGTCCACACTTTTCACTTGGACTTTCACCCGTGAACCGAGACGATAGGCAATCCGATTTTTACGGCCCACTAAGCAAGCATGACGGGCGCGATATTCATACCAATCATCTTTTAGGGAACTGACATGAACTAAGCCTTCTACGAGTAAGTCTTCAATTTCCACAAAAAAGCCATAGGATTGAACCCCAGTAATTAACCCAGAAAAGACCTCTCCTGTCCGTTCTTTCATCTTCTCAGCTTTATTTAAGCCTTTGAGATCGTTTTCGGCATCTTCCACCATCTTGTCTCGTTCATTAAGATGATGGATAAAACTGGTCACATCTTCTTCGTACTCCGTTGCCATGGCAGGAGGAAGCACTTTCCAGTTAATTTTGCCATGACTGCTATTACTATGGAGATCAACGCCTTCCTTTTGAGTTCTCACGCGGCGATCGCGCCCCTCATGAAACACAGATTTCAAAATTCTTTGCACCCATAAATCCGCATAACGTCTGCCAGGAGAAACACAAGGGCTATAGGGGGTATTGAGGGCTAACCCAAAATGTTCCCCGGGCTTCGTGCTATATTTTGCTAATTTTAGGGTTGATTTGAGGAAAAACATTAAAACACGGGAAGCATCGGAATTGGCAATTTGCTGGCTAAAGTTTTGATAATCTTGAGGTTGCAATTCATCTTCATTTTCCAGTTCTAGCGTTAGCCCTAAGTTATTGCCTAATTTCATCAAATCTTCAATTTCCGTGTAATCAGAAATATGCTGGATGCGATAAATCCCAGGCACTCCCAAAGCCTGTAAATGCTGTCCTACCGCTTGCCCAGCCAAGATCATGACTTCGGTTAATAAAGAGCGTATGGGAAGAGAAGACGTAACCACAATTGTTCCTAAACGCCCTTCATCTTTAAATCCGCCTTGGGCTTCAGGTAATTCAATCTCAAAGCCGCCGCGTTGAACTCGTTGCGCTTTCAGAAGGGGGCTGAGGGTAAAGAAAAGCTGATTGAGCATTTCTGTTGCAGAAGTGTTTTTCTCACTCCCTAATAAGGATTGGGCTTCTTGATAACTTAACTGTTCATCAACCCGAACTACACTTTCTTGAATTTCAAACCCCTCAATTTCTCCCAGTTGATTCAGGGTTAACATGATACTGATGGCAAGGCGATCTTCTTCTGGGATTAGGGAGGCGCATTTTTGCACTTCTGGGGGAAATAAGGGGATTTCTAGATCATTCAAAAAGACCGCTGTTCCCCGTTGTTTTGCCCCAGCATCTAATGCGGAGTCGTTGGTAACATAATGAGCCACATCCGCAATATGAATTCCTAAACGCCAGTTTCCCTGTTGGGTTTGATCTAAGGTGAGAGCATTTTCAATAAATGAAGCGGGTTCTTCCTTAGCTGAGGCTTCCTCTAGGGTAATGGTAAATAAATCCCGATAATCTACTCGCTGGTTTAGGGTGTTTTTATCAAGTGTCGGGGTTAAGGATTTTGCTTCTTGCAGGGCTGCTTGAGAAAACTGTCTCGGTAGATCATGTTTACAACAAACAATATCTGTATCGGCGGCTTCTTCCGCATCACTGCCTAAAATTTTAGTGACGCGACCAATGGGGGGATGATCCCCAAGGGGATAACGTAAAACTTCTAGGTGTACTAGATGATCTACAGCACTTTTTAAGTCTTGTCCATCGGGGCTGAGATCAAGTTCAAATAAAAGCCGATCATCGAGGGGAACCGCTTGATAGTCTTTTTCCTCATCGTCTTCCACTTCTCGCACTTGGGCGAGGAGAGAGGGATTCGCGCGATCGAGAATAACTTGCACTTCTCCTTCAGGAGAACGACGGCGACTGCCATCTTTGATCACTTTAACGAGGACGCGATCGCCGTTCCAAGCACTCCCCAGATGAGATTCTCGGACATAAATATCATCCGTTCCCTCTTGATCTTGAATGGCAAAACAAAAGCCTTTACTGGAACACCGTAGTTTGGCTTCTACCATATCTTCTTGGGGAACGCGACGATATTTCCCTCTTTCTTTGACAATGACTCCTACTCTTTCTAGGGCCTCAAGGGCAATTTGTAGTTTTTGCAGGCTTGACTCCTCTTGCAGGTTGAGCTTCTTTTCTAGAACTTTTGGGGCAACGAGTTTATTATCACTTAAATGAGAAAGGATTGTAGCGATTGAAAATTCCATCTGATATCAGTATCTCTTCAGGTTCACTTCGGATTAATTCGACAACAACACAACTACTGCGCGATCGCAATTGCTAGAGGTGGAAAAAATGTTACGAACGAGCAATCTCTGAACCACCATAATAACTCCGAAAACAACGGAGGATTCTTTGATGTCTTTGGAGCGCATCAATATCCTATTGCTAGCAATAGCGTAGATGATTTATTAACGATTAAACTACAGTAGTAGTGTTATCTTGCTCTATTTTATCTCCTTTTGAGGACAAACCAATCACCAATAAATATTATGTTTGAGCAATTTCGCCGTCATTTTCCTCGGGGAAGTCTTATTAGCGAACTGGTACAAATCGATCATGGAAAATATATTGTTCGGGCCAGTGTCCAGAATGAGGGGTTAACCCTTGCCACAGGATTAGCGGCTGCCGAAACCGTTGAGGAAGCTGAAGATCAGGCTCGCACTCGGGCTTTAGCGGTTTTAGAAATTTCTTTAACGCCTTCTCCCACAGAAAATGCTTCCTCTAAGCGTGAGTCAAAATCTGTTGCCGCTTCTCCTGAAAACTCCTCTCCCAATGCTCAATCTATCAATCAACCAAACTCGCATCAGTCCAATACTTTGCCTCCTCCTGTTAGCCCTTCCCAAGAGCCTCCAGCTTCTCCCAAACCAACTCCTGAACCTGTTCAGAAAACCAGCAACGCTTCTCAAGAGCAACAAACGGTAACATCCCCTAAAGACCCTCAATCTGCTGTCAATGGTTCTAATACCAGTGAGGAAACCGTCACTGATAGTTCTGATATTATTGCTCGCACCAATGTAGAGTTACGGCGACTACGATGGACAAGTGAGCAGGGGAGAAAATTTTTACAAGAGACTTATGGAAAACGATCGCGCACCTTACTTTCAGATTCCGAATTACGACAGTTCTTGGAATATTTAGAGCAACAACCGACTCCCCCAGAAGAATAACAAGGTGTCTTTCTCCCCCTCACCTGAGAATCACTAAGTGGGAGGATTACTAGCCGAAGGACGACGTTCAATGATACGGTCAATTAAACCATATTCCAGAGACTCTTGAGGCGACATAAAGAAATCGCGCTCGGTGTCTTCTTCAATTCTTTCTAGGGGTTGACCGGTATGTTGAGCTAAGTAGTGGTTCAATTGTTGCTTGAGATAGAGAATTTCTTGAGCCTGAATTTCAATGTCTGAGGCTTGACCTTGCGCTCCTCCAAGGGGTTGGTGAATCATAATCCGAGAATGAGGGAGGCTCAGGCGTTTTCCGGGTTCGCCAGCACTGAGGAGAAAAGCCCCCATACTGGCAGCTAATCCTAAGCAAATGGTGGAAACATTGGGGGTGATTTGGTTCATGGTGTCAAAAATGCCCATACCGGCACTGACTGATCCCCCAGGAGAGTTAATGTAGAGGTAAATGTCTTTTTCTGGCTCTTCTGCTTCTAAATAGAGCATTTGGGCGACAATGAGGTTGGCAATTTCGTCATCTACCTGTTGTCCGAGAAAAACAATTCTCTCCCGTAAGAGGCGAGAATAGATATCAAAGGCGCGATCGCCGCGACCAGAGGTTTCAATAACGGTTGGGATCATAAAATTTAAGGTGTCAATGCTGATAATTGTCGGTTTCTCTAATTTTAACGAATAACGAAAGTAACATAGAAAATAAAGCGATTGCTAGGGAATCACGATGTTAGACTCTTTACTCAAGCTACTCGGACGACAACCGAAAAATTATCAAGCCAATGTGGAAATCTATACTTGGCAAACTTGTCCGTTCTGTATTCGAGCAAAAATGCTTCTCGGTTGGAAAGGCGTTAAATATACTGAATATAAAATTGATGGGGATGACAGCGCGAGAAATCGGATGGCTCAACGTGCCAATGGCAAGCGCAGTGTCCCTCAGATTTTTATTAACAATCAACACATTGGCGGTTGTGATGAACTTTATGCCCTTGACAAAGGGAACAATTTAGATGCGTTATTAATGCAGTCGGCGGATGCAATGGGATAAGGAAACCTATCAAACCCATTGTCGCTGGATGAAGTACGCTCTACAATTGGCGGCCGAAGCAGGAAAAGCAGGAGAAATTCCTGTGGGGGCGGTGATTATTGATGCTCAAGAAAGGATTATGGGGGAGGGGAATAATCGCAAAGAGCGCGATCGCGCCCCCACCGCCCACGCTGAAATCCTCGCCATTAATCAGGCTTCTCAAACTCTTGGCAATTGGCATTTACAGGATCTCACTCTTTATGTCACTCTAGAGCCTTGTCCCATGTGTAGTGGGGCAATTATCCAAGCGCGATTAAAAACCTTAGTCTATGGGGCAGATGACCCTAAAACGGGGGCAGTGCGAAGCGTTTTAAACCTCCCCGATAGTGCTGCCTCTAATCATCACTTAGAGGTAATCGGGGGCATTTTAGATGAAACTTGTCGTGGACAGTTAAAACAATGGTTTGCTCAGAAACGGCAAAAGTGATGCTATTTTAAGGGAGGAAAATCTTTCCCCTCACCTTAGGATTGTGAAGAAAATGAAACTAATTGACTCCAAAGGACGACTTTTTAGCACCATTAGCATTATCGATCTCGGCGCAGCTTTAGTGATTCTCATGGTGATTATTGGCATTTTTGTCTTTCCAGGAACATCAGGTTCCGTTGCCCAAGTGACAGGGGCAAATACCATTGAAATGGATGTTTTAGTCCAAGGGTTGAAAATGAATCACCCTGAAACTTTGGAAGAGGAATTGGAGGAAGAACAGACCACGCAGTTAATTATTCGTAATCAACCCCATGGTCAAGTTGATATCAAATCTTTTGAACGTATCCGAAGAACGGTTACAGTTCCCCAACCTGATGGTTCTGTCACTGCCGAACCTGACCCCCGTCCAGAAGAACAGTATAAAACGGACTGGCTAATGACCTTGGGAGGTGAGGCAAAAATTACCAATGATGGGGTCGTTTTAGGCAGCAATAAGCTGAAAATTGGGACAACTGTGGAACTAGAGGGATTCAGTTACAACTTCCGAGGCACTGTTATTGATATTCGCATTCCCGAGTAATTTCAGGAAACGGCGAATTAAGCCAATGGTGACTCCAGGCAGTTCTAGTTGTGGGGTTAAACCGACATCTTCTAGAATCTCTAAGTGCTGGATAGCAGAAGGATTAAGACTGGCTAGACGTTGTCCTAATTCTGGGGAAGTGAATTGTGTTTTTCGTCCCCAAGTCATTGCGGTGGGAATGGTTAATTGGGGGAGGTAAAGGGATAAGTCAAATGATAAATCCCCTCGAACAAAGGATAAGGCGGCATATTCTGCGTTTTCCTGTTGCGCTGATTCGAGATAGGCTTCGATAATTTCAGGGTAAATGCGGTTAGGCTTGGCAAACTGGCGGTTTTCTAAGAAACTGCGAATCCCCTCGTTAGTGGCGACAGCACCACGATATAAAACGTGATCAAGGAAAGGCAAACTTACGACTCTCGCGATGAAGGTGCGGCTGTAGTCTTCTCCAAAATCGGATAAGCCGGCAGGAGTGATTAAAATTAAAGACTTAAATAACTCAGGATGCGCGATCGCGACACGAATGGTAAACGCCGCCGTCAGAGAGGACGCAACGACGGTTACCGGTTCCGAACAAGTCCCCTCCAAAAATTCTCGGATTATGGTAAGGTAATCCTCAATCTGGTAATTTCGCTCTGGATGTTCGGAACGTCCCCAGCCAATCAAGTCAGGGGCAATCACTCGATAGTCACTGGCAAAGGCGGGATAAACTTTTGACCATTCATAAGCGGATGAACCGCCTCCAAAACCATGTAAAAATACTAAGGTAGGTTTACGGTCATTAGTGCTTTCATCTTTCCAAGGATGTTCACTAGGGCAATAATAAACCATTCGCCCCAGAGAAGTTACAATTGAGTCTCGTTTCACTCCAATAGGTTCCAGCATGGTGCAATTTGTTCATCAACTACACTTCCAGACTAAAGGATTTTTGAGGATATTGTTGGGTTACTCCAGCAAACCCTCTCGAAGGGGTAAACGGAAACCCAATTCTCTTCGTACTCAACGCCACTCTCGGAATACTTCTCTACTTTCGTCTTGGTGGCTATGGGGAGGATTAACGGTGGCAGTCATGCTGATCTGGAATTGGCAATTACTGTTAGCGACTCTCGCCGGAAGTGGGGCTTTACTTTTCTTATCACAATTTCCCCTCGATCGCTGGTCGGTTTATTGGCAAAAATGGCAACAGAAAATTAATCTTCCCCAGCGTCGTTTATTAATTGCTGTCATCGGTAGTGGTTTCGCTGGTCTTGGGACTTATTGGAGTTTTAATATTTGGGAAGCCTTAGAGAATCCTTGGTTAGCTAGTGGCGCGATCGCGCAAGGAATCATTCTCACTCTCTTATTAGCGTCTCAGGTATCTAAACTTTTTGCCCCCTCCCCTTCTCAACCCCCTTTTTCCCAACTTTTAGGAGACTTAACCGCCGAAAATCCCTTAAAACGGTTAATGGCAATTCGAGAATTAACCCAACTTGCCATTCGAGGGAAATTAAAACCAGACCAGTTAAAACAAGTTAATGAATACTTTAGCTTATTATTTAGTGTCGAAACGAAAGCAATTGTGCGTCAGGGATTACTGGAAAGTATGCAAACCCTACAGTTAAATCAATGCTGGCAAAATTGGGAAAATCAATCTCGCCAACCTTTACAAAATCTAAAAAAGTCAAAGAAAATCTCGGCTAAATTTGAAGTTAATTAACTTTTATTGTTATTTGTTATTTGTTATTTGTTATATGAAATCTAAAAAAGTTCGCTACACACCGATTCCTTAAGCCCCCCTTATCTAAGGGGGGTTGGGGGGATCATTTGTAGCAAGTATTAAAGTATTCCATATTATTTGTTATTCGTTATTGGCTATATAATCACCCCTTCCGAAGGGGGGTTGGGGGGATTTATCAGGGTGAAAACGGGATAAATTAAGGACGACGAAGGAAAAAATATCGTTTTCTTAACTCTCTTAAAAAGGGGTGGCTATGATAATAATAAGTTTCCCATTGTTGCACGAGGCTTTTGATCAAATCCATGACTGAAGGAGAAGGAAAAGCGACATTATCAAGTTGTTTAACTTTCATTTTTTTAGACATAGCTAAAGCAATAACGCTAATTAACCCTTGGGAATAATGACCAAAACAATGTCCTCCTAAAATAGTCCCGTTACTCTTAACAATGAGCTTTAAAATACCTGTACTGTCTCCTTGACTAATACTGAATAAATTGTTCTTAAAATATACTTTCAAAATAACGATTTTATTCCCATAACGGCGTTTTGCCTGTGCTTCTGTCATTCCCACCCTTCCAATTTGAGGAATCGTATTAATGAGAGAGGGAATAACTTGATAATTGACTTTAAGCCGTGGAAAAAATAAAGCATTACTAAGAGCAATTTCAGCTTCATATTGAGCAATATTAAAAAACGAATATCCCCCAACTAAAGCACCACAAGCATAAATTTTTAGATTCGCTGTTTGTAATTTATGATTGAGAAATAATCCTGTCTCATCATAGTTAACTCTCACTCCCTCTAAATTGAGTCCTTCTATATTGGGGTAAGTTTTTGGGAAGAGAATTATCTCATCGGTTTGAATTGTATGTTTCCCCAGTTGTAATTTTTTTTTGGTTTCTAACTTTTGGATTTCTAATAGAGGGCTTTTTCTTAATAAGTTGATGCCATCAGCTTCTAATTGGTTTTGCATCCATTGACTGATTTCTCTATCTTCCGTGGGGAAAACCCGAGAATCCTTAATAGATAGAGTAATTTGTTTATTCAGTCTTGCTAAAATTTGTGCTAAAGTGATGGCTTCTGGCGTTTCACCGATGATTGTCAGATTCTCTGGTAAAGTTTCTAAGGTTTCTCTTACTCTTAAATCCGCTAATGTCAGATAACCAACGCTTGATAAATTGGAAATATCAGGAGGGATAGCAATCCTTTCTGTAGCAATTAAATAAGCTGGTGCTTGTAGTTTTTCTTGATTGACAACTAAAGCCTGTTTGGGGAGGCGACAAAATTCTCCTTTCCCTTCAATAACATCAACCCCTTTTGCGGCTAACTTCACTAAAGCTGTTTCTTCTTCTACCACTTCTACTACTTCTTGCGCCCATTCTTGATAGGTTTTTGTGGGCGGGGTAAACGCCTGAATATTTCCCCATTGCTTTCCAATTTGAGTTAATTGGGTAAGGCTAAAGGAATAAAGCCAGTCCGCCTCAGAAGAAGTGGAAATCTCCTGTGTAACAAGGGCAACCCGTGCTTCCCATGAAACAGCCCTTAAAGCCGCATATCTGCCCACAGCGGTATTACCAATAATAATGAGGTCATAAATCATTAACAATCACTCAAAATAAGGAATCCCCCACCAATTATGGCAGGGGATTTTTAATTCAGCCTTGTTTTATGCTGTCAACGCCATTAGCCAAATAGGGATGACGTTGAGGCAATGAGGAAGGCGGCGTAAGTCAGGATGTAACCGACACTGAAGTGGGCTAGTCCGACTAAACGGGCTTGCACAATGGAGAGAGCAACGGGTTTATCTTTCCAACGAACTAAGTTCGCCAGAGGAGTGCGCTCGTGGGCCCAGACAATGGTTTCAATCAACTCTTGCCAGTAACCGCGCCAAGAGATGAGGAACATGAACCCAGTTGCCCAGACAAGGTGTCCAAAGAGGAACATCCAAGCCCAGACGGAGAGGTTGTTCATGCCAAAGGTGTTGTAACCATTGATTAACTGAGCGGAGTTTAGCCAGAGATAATCCCGTAACCAACCCATGAGGTAAGTGGAAGACTCGTTGAACTGAGCGACGTTACCTTGCCAAACACCGAGGTGTTTCCAGTGCCAGTAGAAGGTAATCCAGCCTAAGGTGTTCAACATCCAGAACACAGCGAGGTAGAACGCATCCCATGCGGAGATGTCGCAAGTCCCACCGCGACCAGGACCATCACAGGGGAAGCTATAGCCGAAGTCTTTTTTGTCGGGCATTAACTTGGAACCCCGTGCATCTAATGCACCTTTAACGAGAATTAAAGTGGTGGTGTGTAATCCCAGCGCGATCGCGTGGTGAACTAAGAAGTCTCCAGGACCAATGGTGAGGAACAAGGAGTTATCGCCACTGTTAATGGCTTGCATCCAGCCATCTAACCAGACATTGCCGTAGTTGGGCCAAGCCGTGGTGGCAATGCTATCAGCGTTGGACAGTAGCACGTCCATGCCGTAGAGCATTTTACCGTGAGAAGCCTGAACAAACTGAGCAAAGACTGGCTCAATGAGAATTTGTTTCTCAGGCGTACCAAAGGCAACCACAACGTCGTTATGAACATAGAGTCCTAAGGTGTGGAAGCCTAAGAAGAGGGATACCCAACTTAAGTGGGAAATGATCGCTTCTTTGTGTTGGAGAACGCGATCGAGCACGTTTCCTTTATTTTGTTCGGGATCGTAATCACGAATCAGGAAAATCGCGCCGTGAGCAAATGCACCCACCATAATGAAACCAGCAATGTACTGGTGGTGAGTATAGAGGGCCGCTTGGGTGGTGTAATCCCGCGCAATAAAAGCGTAGGGCGGCAGTGAATACATATGCTGCGCGACTAGGGAGGTAACGGTTCCTAACGCAGCCAGTGCCAACGCTAACTGGAAGTGTAAGGAGTTGTTGAGGGTGTCATAAAGCCCTTGGTGAGGAAGGTTAAATTGTCCTTCACTCTTGCCGCCAACTAACCCTTTCTTGGAATCGAGCATTTCGCGGATGCTGTGACCGATACCGAAGTTGGTACGGTACATATGACCTGCAATAATGAAGATTACCGCGATCGCGAGGTGGTGGTGAGCCATATCCGTCAACCAGAGCGATTCGGTTTGAGGATGGAAACCACCAAGGAAGGTCAAAATTGCAGAACCAGCACCTTCAGAAGTTCCGAAAATATGGTTGGCGGTGTCAGGGTCTTGGGCATAAACTCCCCAGTTACCACTGAAGAAGGGTCCTAAACCAGCAGGGTGAGGTTTCACCGAGAGGAAGTTGTCCCAACCCACGTGCTGTCCGCGAGATTCTGGAATAGCTACGTGAACTAAGTGACCAGCCCAAGCCAAGGAACTAACACCGAATAAACCAGCTAAGTGGTGATTTAAGCGAGATTCAGCGTTTTTGAACCAAGAGAGGCTCGGACGGAACTTCGGTTGTAAGTGGAGCCATCCTGCAAATAAGAATACCGCCGACAGTAATAACAAGAAGACGGCTCCTTGATATAACTCGCCATTGCTGGTCATACCAATGGTGTAAAACCAGTGGTAAACACCAGAATAAGCAATGTTAACAGGGTTGGAAGCACCTGCTTGGGTAAACGCATCTACAGCAGGTTCACCGAATTGGGGATCCCAAATCGCGTGAGCAATCGGACGAACATTTAAAGGGTCTTTAATCCACTGTTCAAAATTACCTTGCCAAGCAACGTGGAAGAGAGTGCCAGAAGTCCACAGAAAGATAATGGCAATGTGTCCAAAGTGAGAGGCAAAAATCTTTTGGTAAAGATTCTCCTCAGTCATGCCATCATGGCTTTCAAAGTCGTGGGCGGTAGCAATCCCATACCAAATCCGACGAGTCGTTGGATCTTGGGCAAGGTCTTGGCTAAATTTTGGAAATTTGGTTGCCATAGCCTTTCAGGAAATCCTCGTTTGCAAATAAATGAGCAAATAAGTTCAATTAATGAAACTCATTGTTTAGTTTGGTTTCGAGAGAGCTAACCCCTAGAAAGTTTAGGGATTAGCCGAAGCAGCTCACTGATTTTTAAAACAGTGTTACCGCTTTTTATCGTTACCGTCAACCGACGGCGATGATTCGCGCTAAGAAGAACGCCCATGTAGTGACAATTCCTCCTAGCAGGAAGTGGGCAACTCCCACCGCACGTCCTTGCACAATGCTGAGAGCGCGAGGTTGGATTGCAGGAGCCACTTTAAGCTTATTGTGCGCCCAAACAATGGACTCAATTAATTCCTGCCAGTAGCCGCGACCACTAAACAAGAACATTAAGCTAAAGGCCCAGATAAAGTGCGCTCCTAAGAATAGCAAGCCATAAGCTGACAGTGCTGAACCATAGGAGTTAATTACATTGGTTGACTGTCCCCATAGGAAGTCACGGAGCCAACCATTGATGGTAATCGCGCTGGTGGCAAAATTCCCCGAGGTAATGTGAGAGACGGTTCCATCAGGTAAAACCGTTCCCCAAACATCCGATTGCATCTTCCAACTGAAGTGGAAAATCACAATCGAAAGGGCGTTATACATCCAGAATAAGCCGAGGAACACATGGTCCCAACCAGATACCTGGCAAGTACCGCCCCGTCCTGGTCCATCACAGGGGAAGCGGAACCCGAGTTCAGATTTATCAGGAATGAGACGGGAGTTCCGAGCGTATAATACTCCTTTCAGGAGAATCAGTACAGTGACGTGAATGGTGAAAGCATGAATATGATGCACCATAAAGTCAGCAGTCCCTAATTCAATGGGCATCATGGCAACTTTGCCACCCACAGCCATGACTTCGCCACCAAAGGCATAACTTGCAGTTTCAATGGCATTAGGAGCAGTGCCTCCCGGAGCGATGGTGTGCAAGTTTTGAATCCACTGAGCAAAAATGGGCTGTAACTGGATCGCATTATCGGAGAACATATCTTGGGGACGACCAAACGCACGCATGGTGTCGTTATGGACATATAATCCAAAGCTGTGGAAGCCTAAGAAAATGCAAACCCAGTTGAGGTGAGAAATAAGCGCATCCCGTTGACGGAGAACGCGGTCAAGAAGATTATTGACGTTTTTCGCGGGGTCATAATCTCTCACCATAAAGATCGCCCCGTGCGCTCCTGCTCCTACAACCAGGAAGCCACCAATCCACATATGGTGGGTAAACAGGGATAATTGCGTCGCGTAATCCGTTGCCATGTAAGGATACGGAGGCATCGCATACATATGTTGGGCAACAATAATCGTTACCGAACCCAACATTGCCAAGTTAATGGCGAGTTGTGCGTGCCAAGAGGTGGTCAGAATCTCATAAAGCCCTTTGTGTCCTTCACCTGTTAAAGGTCCTTTATGAGCCTCTAAAATTTCTTTGAGGCTGTGACCGATGCGCCAGTTGGTGCGGTACATATGACCGGCAACAATGAACAGCACTGCTAGAGCTAAGTGGTGGTGTGCGGTATCAGATAACCATAAGCCACCAGTCGTTGGGTTCAATCCACCTTTGAAAGTTAAGAAGTCAGCATAAGCTCCCCAGTTCAGGGTAAAGAAGGGTTTTAATCCTTGCTCAAAACTGGGATATAGCTCGGCCATTAAGCTCTTATCCAAGATGAATTGATGGGGCAAAGGAATATCCTTAGCAGCCACTCCTGAGTCGAGGAGTTTATTCACGGGTAAGGAAACGTGAATTTGGTGACCGGCCCAGGATAAACAGCCTAGCCCTAACAAGCCAGCGAGGTGGTGATTCAGCATCGACTCCACATTCTGGAACCATTCCAGTTTAGGAGCGCGTTTGTGATAGTGGAACCACCCAGCAAATAGCATCAGCGCTGCCATTACTAACGCACCGATCGCGGTGCAGTAGAGCTGATAACTATTGGTAAATCCTGACGCTCGCCAGAGGTAGAAGAACCCAGAGGTAATCTGAATTCCTTGGAAACCACCGCCAACATCGGCGTTTAGAATGTCTTGACCCACGATCGGCCAGACAACTTGTGCGCTAGGTTTGATGTTGGTGGGGTCGCCTAACCAAGCTTCATAGTTGGAAAAGCGAGCGCCGTGAAAATACATTCCACTCAGCCAGATAAAAATAATTGCTAAGTGACCAAAGTGCGCACTGAAAATTTTGCGCGAAATATCTTCTAAATTGCCTTGACTATCAAAGTCGTGGACATCCGCGTGTAAATTCCAAATCCAGGTTGTGGTTTTTGGGCCTTTTGACAAGGTGCGGTCAAAGTGACCCGGCTTTCCCCACTTCTCGAAAGAAGTTTCCACCGGATCCTTATCTACCGCTACCTTGACTTTTTCCTCATTTTCCGGAGGACTAATTGTCATAGGGGCTCTCCTCTCTAGACAGTTTTAACTGTTATTCCCAATTAGGGAATAAACCGTTAAAGAACAATCATTTACTAAATCTATGATCACTATTGTTGTCGTTTGATACAACAATTGATTCCTTTTTGGGGTTCACTGCTGTACCTTACTTGTTAATAATAGAAGGTAGTTTGCCTAACTGTTGAGGGGGCTTAACAATACTTAAAGTATTTTCAAAAGTTTCTAAGATCGCGCTTGCAAGTAGTTTTGGCTCCTTTATCCGTCAAGCACTTGGCGTAATTTGTTACAAACTGCAATAATTATTTGATACTTTAGTAATAAAATTAGAGTAAGTTTAATTGTTCTTTACTTTTAAGGGATTCAGTTTCCTGGTCGCTCTCCTTATTTAATAGTTTGTTCGCTGCGTCTAACATTTCTTCAGAAAGGTCTTGTAAGTCCTCACGATTGCTGATATAAGTCTTTAGGGCGGTAATGGGATCAAGAGTCACTTGTTCTCCCAATTCAGGAACGCGAGGACGCGCTAACTGGCTGACTAATTCTGGGTTAATGCTATAACTATGAGCAAAACTGAGGGCTTTTTGCAGGGCGCGATTATTAATTTGGTCTAATTGGTCTGATCGCAGTTTATATTTGAGACGAACCACGGCATTGGGAATTTGCTTTTGCGCGATCGCGCTCTCAATCGCCCCCTGAGGATCATCTTTCTCTGATACATCCACATTAATCGTTAAAAAAGGACGCACGGGTAACGGACAAAATTCCCATTGCGTATTCCCCTTCTCTAAATCAATTAAAACATAGCCCTTATCCTCTTTCTCCTCGCTAAAATCCACCCGTTCAATGCTACCGGGATAGACAACAGGAGGAGTTCCGTTCGGATTCAAATTTTGATGACAATGGACATGACCTAAAGCCACATAATCAAATTCTGATCGGATGAGAAATGACACTGGAATCGTAAAGCCCTTTCCCACGGCTAAAAATTGTTCTGCCCCTAACTTAGCGCGATCGGCCATTAAATGCCCTAATAAAATGGTGGGTAGATTGGGATCAAGGCGACGAATTTCTGCTTCTAGGATGGGCTGTAACTTCTGTAATAATAAATTATTGACCTCGGCTGAACTTAATCCCTCTGTTTCTGGGCGAGTTAATAGTGCAGAATTGGTTAACCAAGGAAGGGTAATCACTTGCACCTCTCCCTTCCCAGTTGTCAGGCGATGAGTGGTAATTTGATCTCCAACCATAAATCCCGGAACAGCGAGAGTGCGATAAATGGATAAACTTGCACCCCCTCTTCCTTGGGAATGCTGATCATGATTTCCTACCAGTAAAATCGTTGGGATTTGTGCGTCTCCTAATCGACGAAACTCAGACGCAAAAGCCTGTTGAATATAGGGAGGAGGAGTGGCATCGGGAAACGCATCACCACCAAAGAGAACTAAATCTACAGGTTCACTGAGAGCGCGATCAATACAAGTTCGCAGAGACTTAACAAAATCTTCTAATCTTGTATTTAATCCCGTTTCAGGATTAGTCCGACCATGAGATAAGCCACTTCCGAGATGAATGTCTGAGACGTGAAGAACTTTAATCATAATAAACTCGAATCAAAACTTTGCGCTTCCCCTGAACTCTTTGGGAGATGCAAACCACACTCCTGTTTAACGCCCTGAAAGCGAGTATCTCGTTCATGTTCATCTTGTAGAGAAATCGGGCGACTGGAATGCCAATCTCCCACTGTCATATATCCTTGATCAAATAAGGGATGATAAGGAAGATCATGTTCAGTTAAGTAGCGATGAACATCGCGGGAATGCCAATCTAACACGGGTAAAATTTTATAAATTCCCGATTGTTCTCCGATGCGAGGCAAATTTTGACGATGTGTGGTTTGATCTCGCCGTAACCCTGCTAACCAAGCAGTTGCGCCTAATTCTTTTAGCGCCCGTTCCATCGGTTCGACTTTGCGAATTTGATCATAAAGGTTTAGAGACTCGACATCTTTTTTCTCCCAAAGTTTCCCATAAAGGGCTTCCATTCTAGCTGGAGACATGGGAGACTGATAAACTTTGAGATTTAGATTTAGTCTTTCGGTTAATTGGGCAGCAAAGCGGTAGGTTTCAGGATGTAGATAACCTGTATCCACCCAAATGACAGGAATCTTGGGAATAATGCTACTGACGAGATGTAGCATCAAGGCTGATTGAATCCCAAAGCTGGTACTCATAACTAAGCCCTGACCAAAAGTTTCATCAGCCCATTTAATTAAATCTTTAGCTTTGGCATCACCTAATTCAGCATTGATTTGGTCTAAATCTAACTTTGGTGGTTCTAGGGTTGCAATACTCATGGAGTTTAACTCTTGATTGTTGCTATTTGACTGGTTGAGATGAGATGAATGGGAAGGAATCTGATTCATGAAAAATAAGATTGAGTTCTAAGCAACTTAATCCACCCATTCAGCTTATCACCTTCTCTCACTATTTTAACTAACTAATCCCTCATAACTCTGATCGAGAAACAGGATTTTGAAGTTATCTTAGTTTCTATTTAGTTGCTGGAAAATAGAGAACTAGGCTGATTATTCAAGATTTAAACTAAATCATTAGTAGCACTTGTAACAAGGAAATTGCTTCATAAGGTAATTTCGATCTTTTCCGCAACTCCCTGCAGTCTTAACTCTACCTTACATTCGTGATGGCGATGTACCACAGTCCCGCCAAAACTTCCGGAAGGAGAGATAAAGGATAAATTTGGTTCTCCTTGAGGTTTCAAAATGACTTCACCCACCTTAACTTGACCAGTTAATCCATCAATACGGATTGTTTGCTGAGTTAACTGATCTAAAATTACAATTTGCTGTGCTTTTTTCATCACTTTAATATCAAGGTGACGAAC
>JBKHER010000016.1:0-16270 GCA_046540715.1 Halothece sp. | reverse complement strand
AGTGGGAGCGTCTCGCTCCCTAACTCCCAAATCAGGGTTAATTTCTCGGATTTGAGATCACTCTCTCCCTCTCTCCCTCTCCCCCTCTCCCCACAAACAAGGTGATTTCTCCGAGAATGAAACAACCTTGGGAATTAAAGGGGGGAATTAAAGGGGGGTACAACTGATTTAGTAGGGCTATATCTCAAGACAGGTGACAAATCAAACATTAGTCTTGGATCAAAATTGATGAAATTTTCCCAAAATCGGGAATAATAAAACAGTAAAGAGTGTGATTACAGAAAAATCAAATGGATACGGTTACGCCTAAACCTAATGCTACACTTGAAGGTCAGGAACAAACTCGGGTGGTGCAAACTTGGAAGTTAAAGAAAATTTATCGCACAGGCTTTTGGCTCAATCAGAAAATAGAATCGTTAAAGGGATGTACGCTAACGGTTTATGAAGGAGAAACTTTTGGCTTGTTAGGGCCTAATGGGGCCGGAAAAACTACCCTATTAAAGATATTACTGGGAATTGTTCGGGCTAGTTCTGGACGCGCGGTATTATTAGGAAAACCCATCGGCGATCGCGCGGTTAAACAACGCATTGGCTATCTCCCCGAAAATCCCTATCTTTACGATTATCTCACAGCATGGGAATTTCTCCAATATACAGCAGGACTTTTTAATATCCCCCGTGCGGAACAAAAAAAGCGCATTCCCCAACTTATTGATACTGTAGGAATTGATCGCAAAACGGCGAAAAAGAAACAACTGCGCCAATATTCTAAAGGGATGTTACAACGGATTGGCATGGCGCAGGCGTTAATTAATAATCCAGAAGTCGTGTTTTTAGACGAACCCATGTCAGGGTTAGATCCCATTGGGCGATACCAAATTCGTCAAATTATTTTAGCTCTAAAAGAACAAGGAAAAACGATCTTTTTTAATTCTCATGTGTTAGGAGATGTGGAACAAATCTGCGATCGCGTTGCCATTCTCGCGCAAGGGGAAATTATTTGTACGGGATCATTAGAGGAATTATTAGGGAGTAAAGACACTTATCAAGTAACTGGAAAAGGAGGAAATCCCGAAGAATTAGAACCGTGGATTTCTAATTTAGACTTTACTGATCATCACTGGCATGGTCAACTGATTACAGGGGGAAATTTGGACAGCTTTTTAAGCGCGATCGCGCAAATGGATGCAGAAATATTAGAACTCAAATTAGCCCGAGCCTCTTTAGAAGACTTTTTCCTCCAACAATTAAAATTAAACGAAAAACACCAATCGGGCGATAGCAATTAAAACTTAGATTTGTTATTTGTTATTTGTTAGTCGAAAAGGATTGTTTAAAAATGCTCCTGTTTGGGGCGGTAAGGTGGGATCAGAAATAACTTCGCTTAGACTTTTTGCCACCCCCGTAATGGGAATTGCTAAAATTACGCCTAATAAGCCACCAATTTTGGCTCCCAATAGTAGAGAAGATAAAATAATAACTGGCGATAATCCTGTTAGAGATCCCATAATACGAGGCGCAATTAAATTATCTTTAATTTGTTGAGTAATTAGCGCGATCGCGAAAACTTGTAAGGCTAACCAACCATCAATAAAGACAACAATTAATACTACCGTAGAAATTCCTAAACTCGCTCCAATAAAGGGAATTGCCTCCATTGCTCCGATAAACAAGGCAAATAAAAGAAAATAGGGAACATCAATCAAACGAAAGCCTAAACTTAACGCGATCGCCATAAATAAGCCTAGCAACAATTGACCCGTCACAAATTGTTGTAAATTACGAGAAATTGATCGAGTTAACTCTTTTTGCATTTTTGGGGCTAAAACTGAGGTCATATTTTGCCAAAGACGTTCCCCATCTAAAAGCATATAAAACGATATGACTAAAATTAAAATTAACTCTAAAACGGAGCTAAATGTCCCCAGCACAAGACCAAAACTCGTAGAAGCAATTTCTTGTGCTTTAGCTTGCACTTTGGCTAATAATTGAGAAGCGACAAAATTAACATCAAAGGGTAAATTATGTTCCGCACTCCATAACTGAAAATCTTTTAACTGTTCCTGCACCGCAGCAATAATTTCAGGGAATTTAGTTACCAGTTGTCGCCCTTGATTAAACACTAGCGGCAAAACGGTAACAATTAAGATAGCGAGGGCAATAATTGCCGTTAAATACACTAAAGTTGCTGCTAAAGGGCGAGGGATAAACGTTTTTAAAACTCGCACTGGATAGTTGAGTAAAAAAGCAATAAGGGCAGCACTGAGAAAGATCGTAATTAATCCCCCAGCAAACCCAATTAACCTAAATGTTAACCACCCTGTTACTAAAATTAATAACCAAGTAATTAAAAAATCTTGTAAAGGGGAGAAAAAACGATTCATGCGGCAACAAAAAAAACTAATCTGTGTTCAAAATGGCTTGTATCCAGCGTGGCGGGGAAGGAATGGGATTCCCTAAGCGATTTAAGATTAGCATAGAGACTAAATGCACGACAAAAACATAAACCAGGCTATTCAAAATAATGGTTACCAGCGCGATCGTCTGCACCAGCCATAAACTCGGTTGGGCGAGAAATCCGAACTGCAAAAACGCCCACTGTAAAAACTGAGCAATTTGGGAAGTCACATAAATCCATAAATCCTCCCCTAAGAAAATGGAAAGCATCCAAAAGCGAAAGAAAAAGCCAAATGTGCCAATAATTGTGCCGACAATTACTGATAATCCCCAACCCACACCTCGATTCCAAAACGCCCCTAATTGCACTCCCATTACCCCATAAGGAATAACATAGAGGATACTGCGCGTTGGCCCCATCAGAATGGATAGTAATAGCCCAACAATTAAGGTTCCCATTAACGAGGCTCGTCGGCCACGGCGCAGATAAATGAGGGCAATAGGGAGAGGAAAGAGTAATCGCAACAGGGGGCCTGGGGGAAAATAGAAATTAATCAGCCAAATCATGCTCGCCGCACTGGCTAAAAAGGCAGTTTCTACCATGATAATGGCGGATTCTCCTACCTCCAGCGCGATCGTTTCAGTAGGAGAACCTGAGTCTTCTTCCTCTCCAGCATCTACCCAATTAACTTCTGAATTGAAGGCTTCAGAAGAATCGCGGCTAGAATCAAATTCATCAGGGAAGTTACTCATAGAGAATTAATCATTCAGACTGATGGTGGAAGAGGCAGATAAAACGTCTTCTAAAGCCAGCAGATCAGGAATGCGTAAGGTATGATAGCGACGTTGAATTAACTCTGCTCTTTCTAATCTGGCAAGGACTCGCGTTACAGTTTCTCGCGCTAACCCACTGAGGCTACTTAACTCGCGATGAGGAAGATTCGGAATATCTAAACCTTCTTTAACTGGTTTTCCTTGTCCTTCTGCTAAGAATAACAGAACATCGGCAACCCGTGAAATGCTATCTGATTCTCGAAGTCTCAGTCGGCGATTAACTTGGCGTAACCGTTTCGCCATCAATTGCGATAACCGAATCCCAGCTAAGGGTTCAATTTGTAAAATTTTGAGAAAATCTCCTGAGGGGATGCTGCAAATTCGAGTGGGAGTTAAGGTTAGAACATCTGTCGAGCGAGGGGCTTCTTCCATGGCTGCCATTTCCCCAAAAACTTCTCCTGTTCCTAAGATGTTGAGAGTTACTTCTTTCCCATCTTTGTTGTAGGTACGAATTTTAACCCATCCTTCAATAATAAAATAAACTGAGCCTCCCCAATCATTTTCGAGAAGAATGACTTGATTGGCCGGGTGATTGCGAGAAACAATATGAGAGACAATCTCTTGTAAGGTTGCTTCCGGTAAGCCTTCAAAAAACATCCCTGGAGCCATCAGTTGGTCAAGTTCGGCTTTGATGTTGCGAGTTGCTGTTTTGTCATCCATATTCTTCAATTTTTAGATAGCTAGTAGTGTAAGTCTAGTATAGCTTTACTGTGTGATCAGGATAATGGAATCTTAACGTTTGTCAAGGTTTGGTTGTGTGACCATTTTTTTTCAGATGACTTCTGAAAACTCTATCTTTGGTAGGATCACTCTTTTGGTGATAAAGTTTTATGGGGATTAATGTTTGCTGGATTATGGCTTGCGGTGACAAGGCGAGGGGATGATTCCGGTGTAGCATGAATTAATCAATTTCAGGTTAGTGGAAAAAATAGCAACTCGTCTCCAACAGATAATATTGGGTCAAAAACTAACCAGGGAGTCAGAATTCCATTGAATTTTCAGCAAGAGAACTCCGAAAGGGCTTAAAAGAGATACAGCATCTCGAAATGTGCAATTAATTTTACTGATTGCCTTAAAACTCACCTTAATTAATTACTCTTGTAGTTGCGAAGTGACTTCAGGGGTCTCTTTCGGGGAGACAGAGGGTAAGACACAACAGTTGACATCATCTAAACAGACTTTTCCCCATTGCAACGCCCAACGCACAAGGGAAACTCGGTTATCGGTAGAAGTTTTGGTTAAGATATTGCTGATATGATTATCTACGGTTCGTTTGCTAATTTCGAGTTTTTGTGCAATTTCTTGATTGGTTAACCCCGCAGACACTAATTCTATGATTTGCATTTCTCGCCCAGAAATGGCAATGGGGCTGTTTAATTGATTATGATCCTTCATAAATTTGTCTCCGTTAAGTTATCTTTCAATCTATTATTAACTGCATCATTGATTACAGAAAAAATGACCACAGCAGATTTACTTATTGCTTTAATTTAATTGTAACGATAACTGATCCCCGGTTTACAATTTGTTATGTGTTATTCGTTAGTCGTTATCCCGTTTGGTGAAAAATCCTCCCTAACCCCCCTTTGTAAGGCAGGAATTAAAGGGGGGTACAACTGATTTAGTAGGGCTATAGTAGTGATTTGATAAGAATGAAACAGCCCTACTAGTGATTGGGGGGCTTGAGGAGTACGGTGTATAGCAGTAATTAATCAAAATGGTCTGATTGGTTAAGCTAGCGCTGGTTTCCAGTTTCCATGAAAGCTATGAGGAATCACTTGCGGGAGTCTTAGACGACAGATGGGTGCTTGTTCAAGTTGATCGGATTGGTAAATCCAAACTTCGCTTTGATGTTCATTGCCATCATAAACCACCGTTAATAGCCACCCTGATTGATTGGGTTCGGGATTGGGGGCAAAAATGGGTTCGCTGGGATAACGGTTTTCCCCTGCATCGGCGATACTTAAGGTGCTGGTGGGATGATGATAACGCGCGATCGCGCCGAATAATTCCTGCTGCGGATCAACCCCATCACGCATAATGGAAAAATAAGTATCTTGATGATCTTTTCCCACTCGATTCGCATCCACGATTGGAAACTCACAATGTCTTTCTACCAGAGGCTGGCTGTCTAGAATTTTTCCTGTTTTCGGATCAAATTTGAGTTGCCAAAGATTAGCATTCACGCTAACACTGGGATTGCCAGTGGGAATTTCTTTTAAGTATTGATTGGTGGTAAAGTCGGCATAACGGGCAAATTCAGCGACCACCATTCCATCTTCAGTTTCATAACCATTACCAAAATGCCATTGATACCAAGGATCGGTTTTAGTGCGGCTGACAACCGAGAGAGTAGCGCGATCGAGAACAATCATTTCTGTTCCTAATTCTGGCTTCCATTCCATGGCATCACTAAAACTTTTGAAGCCAAATAAAACGGGTAATAACTGCACTCGTACCGGTGGAACTAAAAACACTAAATAACGCCCTGCTAAAACAAAATCATGAATCACTGATAAGCCATCTAATTCCACCGAAGCTGTTTTGATTACTTTTCCATTGGGCTGGCTTTTATACACCTGTAGGGTGACTTTACTACCCGGAATTGCGCCAAAGTTATAAATCTCTCCCGTTTCAGGGTCAACCTTCGGATGGGCGGAAAAGGGAGATCCCGGAGATAAATTTTCAAGCTGATCGCTACCCAAAGTTTCTAGCGTATTGCTATCAAGAGCATGAGGGAGTCCTCCTTCCCATAGGGCTAAAACCTTGTCTTCTAGGGCTAACACTGACGTATTGGCACTGTTTTTAACGTCCTTTCCCCAATTGTTCCAAAAAGGGCCTGGAACCGTCATCCCATAGTTGGGAAATAAATACTGATTTGCCTTGACTTCTGCTTGATAGCCTTCCGTTTGCACGTAGCGATAAAGGGCCTTTGCACCCTCAGAGGTAAAATGAACTGCTAACACCGCTCCATCTCCATCAAACCAATGTCCGACTTTTTGCCCTCCTCTTTCTAAACAAGCAGGGCCATTACGATAGAGGGTTCCTCGTAGTTGTGGCGGAACGCTTCCTGAAATGATTGATAAGGGCGTGAGAGGAAATTCTTGAGATGGGGTTTTCAGAGCTTTGAACCAAGGGTTTTGTGGCATAAAGTGAATAGGATAACAATTAGGCAATTTAAAAACTGTCAATGAGCAAAAATTAATTGAGCCGTTGACGATGTTAAAATCAGCCCGTCTGACTAATATTAATAAGAGATTTGCTCTGTTTACTATGGTAATGTTACTTTTTAAGTTTCGCTCTCTCGCCTTCAGTATTTTATTGTTAATGCCATTACTCTTTTCAGAAAGCCCTGCTTTTTCTCAGCCAGCAGAACAACCCCCTAATGGCACTATGGAAGCTCCAGAAGAGGAAACCCCAGATTCAACTATTGAAGAAGAAGAATCGGATGAAACCCTAAAAGAGGAAATTCCAGAAGATTTACGCTCAGACAATTTTCTCAGCTTGAGTACCGGCGAACGACTCATGGATCAAGCCAGTGAGGCAATTGATGAGGAAGATTATGAAACGGCAAAAGAAAGATTACAGACAGCAAGACGATTATCCAATCAATTATCCAACTTTTATCAGCAACTTGGGAGCAGTTTTCAAGGGATTAGCCCTCGCCTGAGTGACGAACAACGCCAAAAAGCCGTACAAGCAGCGAGAATGCGCGATCGCGCTACCTATCAATTGGGATTAGTTCATCGTTCCCAACAAGAAACTGCTTTAGCTATTCCCTTATTTATTCAAGTCATTCGCTCCCAAAATCCAACCTCTGAATTAGGCAGTCAAGCCTATCAACAATTGTATGATTTAGGATTTGTGGATACCCCCTTACAAGAGTAAGGAGGATTTTCAGTTCTCTCCGAAACGAGAATTGTTGACCTGTTCAGTGCAAATTAGGCGACAACTTCAAATTGGCTTGCTAAAACTCCCAAGTCATTAAGGTTAACGATATCATCTCCTGTAATATCAGCAGTGGCGTTAAAGTTGTCGTCACCGTTGCTACTGCGAAACGCAGCCGAGAGGATATCTAAGTCTTCAGCATTAACAATGCCATCCCCATTTAAGTCAGACCGCAGGCTTTCATTAATTAAATCAACCGTCACATTTCCGCTTCCGATATTTCCTGCTGGATCTTCTGCGGTTACTTCAAACTCAAAACGCGGTTGGGTTGCCAAGTCGAGATCCTCACTATCATTAACGGTAATTAATCCCGTCTCATCAATAGCAAAGGCATTTTCCCCATTATCATTTAAATCTAACTCCCCACTCAGGTTAAAAGTGAGATCATCGCTTTCTGCATCCCTTATTGAAACGGTTCCCACTTCCGTTCCCTCACTACTATCTTCTGGGAGAGAAAAACTGCTGTCTTCGACCACTGGGGCTTCTTCAACATCTTGGACTGCCACAGTAAGGACTTCTTGGTCACTTAAGTTAGACTCATTAGTTGCCCTCACTTCTAACTGATAATTATTATCTCCAGAAGCGCTTTCGGGGTTCTCGAAATCGGGGGCTTCTCGAAAATTTAACTCTCCTGTATTTTCATCAATAGTGAATAAGTCCGCATCTGCACCGCTACTAATAGAAAAGGTTAAATCCCCCTCTGCTTCAATGTTAGTTAGCACTTCGGTGGTGTTCTCATCGATTTCCACCGTCTCAGGTAAGGAGATATTCGGTGCATCTCCTCCTGTTTCTCCTGAAGATTCAACGGTGACAGAAGGGTCTTCTAAGTCATCAGAGTCTTCTGAGTCATCGCCACTTAAGTCATAGCCACTAGCAGTATCAGTTGCGGTAAAGTTAAGGGTAGTGGACTGGTCAAGAAAATCAGGGTCTGTGGTGAAGGAAGCGGTGAATAGACGAGTCGGGGTTTCTCCTTCTCCTGGCCAAGCAGCATCTGTCACATCCGCCCAAGCAATATTGATAAATTGATCGGTGTTGGGATCATCGTCTTCGTTTTCAGTGTCTGCTTGAACATCTTCAGCAATAAATCCGTTTTGGAAAATGTTTTCTACCTCATTAAGGTTAAGAATACTACTATCAAAATGTAGCCTTAACCCTAATCCCGCAAGGGTTTCATCAAGGGGATCGGTGTTATAGGTGACATCAAAGCTAAATTCGCTGGCAGCATCTTGGGGGGGAATTTCGGAAACTGAAATAATTTGACGCATGATAATTTCGAGATAGTAAGTTGGGCAAAGTCTAATTAAAAGGCAGTGATATTATTATCAATGTCATTGGGAATAAAATTATTGCTTTGGATAAAGTTGGCAATTTCAGGAACAGGGTTATCTCCTAACGGAGAATCTTGCGCGATCGCGCCATTAGTTAGTTCCTGTTCACCAACTCCTGAAAGTAAACGGGCAATAAGAATGCCATCGCTTAAAGGTTCTGCTTGTCCGTTATTATCCACATCTAGTGCTGAGGTTACTTGTAATCCTTCCTCATTAAAAAATGCTCCTTGTCCACCGTCAAGATACGCTTTAATTTCTTCGGGATTTGTTCGTTCTGCTTGTTCTCCCAATGCCCCGTTGATTAAGGCTTCTCCTGTAAATCCAAATAAGTGCCGAATCATTAAAATCCCATCGGTTAGGCTACCAATTTCACCATCTCCGTCCACATCATAGTTAAACTCAGTTTCATTGACCGCTTCTTCCAATTGAATATTGACATTAGCAGTTGTCTCGGTTTCCCCATCACTAGCCGTTACCGCTACCTCTAACGTCTCATTGTCTGTCTCTTGTAAAGCAGTAGCATCAGCAACGGTAATTTCACCACTATCACTGTCAATGGCAAAGGTGTCTCCTTCAAGGCTGTAGCTAATGTCATCTCCCTCAGGATCCGTTGCAGTTACTGTTCCCACCACTGTTCCTGCTGCACTACTTTTGAGAATCGAGAAGCTACTCTCTTCTAAAACTGGCTGTTCGTTAACATCTTGCACCGCTACAGTTACCGTTTTTTGGTCAGTAAGGTTTAAATCATTGGTAGCAGTGACCTCCACTGTGTAATTATTATCTCCAGACGCACTCCTCGGGTTCTCAAAATCTTGGGCTTCGATAAAACTTAACTCTCCAGTTTCTGAGTTAATGGTCAATAGGGCAGCATCTTCCCCGCCAGTAATAGAAAAGCTAACTTCTGAAGGCTCTGATTCCACGGTCACGATCTCGGTGGTATTTTCGGGAACTTCTACCGTGTCAGAAGTTGTAATTTCAGGAATATTCCCCCCAGCTTCCCCTGAAGGTTCGACAGTAATGGAAGGCGCTTCTAATTCATACCCGCTAGCAGTAGCGCTGGGAGTCAAGTTAAGGGTGGTAGATTGGTCGAGGAAATCGGGTTCCGTGACAAAAGATGCGGTAAACAGGGAGGTAGGGGTTTCTCCTTCTCCGGGCCAAGCCACATCAACAATATCAGCCCAAGCGATGTTTAAAAATTGATCTGTATTGGGATCGTCATCTTCGTTGTCAACATCTTCTTGCAGATCTTGAGCGAGAAATCCAGGTTGAAAAATGTTTTCTACCTCATTTAAGTTGATAGCACTACTATCAAAGTGAAGCCTTAATCCTAATCCGGATAGGGTTTCATTGAGGGGATCGGTGTTGTAGGTAACCTCAAAACTAAATTCGCTGGCAGCATCTTGAGGATTAATTTCCGAGACTGAGATAATTTGACGCATAAGATGAAAAAGAGTGATTGGGGTAATTAAAAAGTGGTGACACTATTGTCAAGGTCGGTGGGAAGAAAATTATTGCCTTGGATAAAGTGGGCAATTTCAGGAAGGGGATTGTCTGCTAACGGAGAATCTTGCGCGATCGCGCCATTCGTGACTGCTTCCCCTTCAAACCCAAGCATTAACCGGGCAATAACAATGCCATCGGTTAAAGCATCCGTTTCTCCATTGCCATCCACATCTAAGGCGGAAAACTCTTGTAGTTCTCCCTCATTAAAAATTCCTCCTGTTCCACTGTCAAGATAGTTTTGGATCTCTTCTGGGTTAGTGCGTTCTGGATTTTCTCCTAACGCCTCGTTTGTTAATGCTTCTCCGCTAATGCCAAATAAGTGTCGCAGAATTAATATCCCATCAGTTAACGCATCAATTTGTCCATTCCCGTCCACATCATAGTTGAATCCATTGTCATTCACCGCTTCTTCTACTTGAATATTGACATTGGCGCTTGTCTCTAAATCCCCATCACTGGCAGTTACAGTGACCTCTACGTTCTCATTCTCTTGTGACTCTAATGCTGTGGCATCGGCAACGGTAATTTCGCCGCTATCACTGTCAATGGCAAAGGCTTCTCCCTCAATGCTGTAGCTGATCTCATCTTCTTCGGGATCACTTGCGGTTACGGTTCCTACCACAGTGCCGTTACTGCTACTCTCAAGCAGAGAAAAGTTACTCTCTTCCAGCATCGGGGCTTCATTAACATCCTGAACCGTTACTGTTAGGGATTGTTGGCTACTTAGGTTGCTCTCATTGCCAGTTGCTGTCACTTCCAGCGAATACTGATTCTCCCCAGATGCACTATTGGGAGTCTCGAAGTCGGGGACATCAGTAAAACTTAATTCTCCCGTAGTTTCATTAATCGTAAATAAGTCAGCATCGTCACCGCCACTAATGGTAAAAGTTGCTTCAGTGTCAGTTTCTAGGGTTAATATTTCGGTGGTGTTTTCATCTATCTCGACGCTGTCAGAAGAGGTAATTTCGGGGGCTGTGGTTGCCACTTCTCCTGAGGCTTCAATGGTTATGGGATCAGCTTCTAAACTATAGCCATTGGCGGTGCTGCTGGCAGTAAAGTTAAGCGTTGTTTCGCCTTCGGTAAAGTCAGCACTGGTGACAAAGTTTGCGGTATAAAGGAGAGTTTCGCTGCTTCCAGTTTCGCTACTTCCGGGCCATTCTCCGTCAAAGTTCACCCATCCTAGGGCTAAATATTGGTCAGTTGCGGAATCATTATCAAGGTCATCATGATCGGGAAGGACATCTTCCACAATTAGGTCTTCGGAAAATAGGTTTTCTAACCCATCCAAGGATATAATATCACTATTAAAATGTAATCTTAAGCCCAATCCAGTCAGATTTTCATTTTCCTCAGAATCAGAAGAGGTACTATAGTTAACATCAAAATTAAATCTGTTATCGGCATCTTGTGGGTTGTCGAGGTTGTTAACGGTAATAATTTGTTTCATTAGTCTAAATTACTGTGAGGTCGTCAGTTAAATCATTCTCGCTAGAGGAATTAAAGAGAACATTTTCGGAAGCATCCAAGTTATCAAACCCCACGGAGCGAGTTGAAACACTAGAAGGCTCACTTAGGCTCGCAAGTTCTTCTGTATTTGCCGTGGAATCTATTGGAGGCGGAAAGAAGGGATTGGTTTCTTGTTGCACCTCATTGACCAAGATGGTGATAGTGCCAGTGTCTAATAACTCACCGCTATTGGCGTTAGTGGCTTCTATTCTTAGTTGAAATTCTTCTTCGAGATCCGCATCAATTTCATCTTCATCAAGGACAATGATTCTCCCTTGACCGGTTAACTGGTCAAAGTCAAGACGAAAGGCTTCAATATCATCGTTATCATTATCCTCATTCCCGTTCACAATTGATAAAGAAACCGGTTGACCTTGGAGATTAAAAACGTTAAAAGACCCAATCTCATCCCCAGTTTCTCGATCTTCATTGGTAGAAAGGGTGGTTTCTTCAATTAAGGGGGGTTCAGGTTCGGGTTCAGGTTCGGGTTCAGGTTCAGGTTCGGGTTCGGGTTCAGGTTCGGGTTCGGGTTCGGGTTCAGGTTCGGGTTCAGGACTGGGTTCAAAATCAGCGAAATAGCCCCGTTCATTGATAAAGTTTAAAATTTCTTCGGCAGTTGTTCTGGTTGCATCAGGCGCGATCGCGTTTTCAATTAAATCTTCGCCAGTAAATCCTGCCATTAAGCGATTGAGAAGAATGCCATCAGTTAGGGGTTTTGCTGTGCCATTCCCATCTAAATCAAAAGCCTGTCGTCCCTGTTCGAGGAATAATTCAATGTCTGCAGCAGTATTCCGAATTGCCCCATTGCCAATGACATCCCCTGCAATGAGTTCCTCGCCATCTAGCCCAAATAAATGACGTAAAATCAGCCGACCATCGGTAAGGGCATTAATTTCCCCATCGCCATCAATATCATAGGTATATTGATCAAAATTGATGATCGCGGATTGACTGATTAATTCAAACCCGGCGGGTTGACTACTAGCGGTAAAGTTAATTTCGGTGGTAACTTCTTCCTCTTCACTCTCGGTAAATAAATCGGGAGCGGTAGTAAAATCGGCACGATACAGTTGCACGGGGGTTTCCCCTGGCCAATCATCCTGTCCGACACTTGCTGTCCAAACCACATTAATAAAGCGATCGGTTTCAGGATCATCGTCAAAGTCTTCTGTATCGTCCTGTGGGGTGCTACTTTGTTGAAGTAATCCCTCTCTTAACAGGGAATCATCATCAAATTCATTAAAATTAATTTTACTGGAATCGTAGTGTAACCTTAAGCCTAGTCCTGCCAGTTCAGAAGAATCAGCGTCATAAAACGCATCAAAGTTAAACAGGCTATCTTGAAAGATGGTTTGCGTCAATGGCGGATTATCCGCAACCGGGAGATTTACCGTGGCATTGGGTTGGCCACTGGAGGGAATTTCATCATCATTAATGAGAATAAATTGTCGGCGATTGCCACCTGGAATCCCATTATCGTCGTCATCATCGTCGTCATCATCGTCCTCATCGTCATCACGTCCGCTTTCGGTAATCGCCACGTCATCTCCCCGTTGCCCAATGGTATAAATTTCATTATTTCCGCCAATGGTAATGTCATTGGAAACATCATCCTCATCAGCAGAACCAAAAGGGGGAGTAATGGGATCTTCGCGGTTCCCCTCAGAATCAAACTGCGTCACCCAAGCATCGCGCTGATCTTCGCTAAATCTAAATGTATCTCCGGTGAGAAAGACGTTATTATCGTCGTCAGTGGTAATGCCAAAAGCAGAAACGTTATCGGTTACGTTGCCCACATTAAATTGACGAATCCAATTTTGATTGCCAGAGGAATTAAATTTTGCGACCCAACTGTCACTGCTGAGGGAATTGCCGCCTTCTAAGACACTACGGGTAAATCCAGTGAGATAAATGCTGTCTTCATTATCAACGGTAATATCGTAGGCATGATCGGTGCTGTTGCCGCCAAATTGCTCGATCCAACGTTGGTTCCCGTCCGCATCAAAACTGGCTAACCAGATGTCGTTTTCGCCGGCATTTTGCCCCTCTAAGCTGCCGTAGGTAGTACCGGTGAGGTAAATATTATCATTACTGTCACTGGCAATGCCAAAAGATTCTTCGCGATCGCTGCTACCAAACTGACGCACCCATTCTTGTTCCCCATTGGGATCATATTTCGCAACAAAGATGTCGGTAAAGCCTTGATTGGGGCTACCAGCAATACTGCCTTCGGTATGTCCAGTAATATAGAGATTGCCCTGGGAGTCGAGGGTAATGCTATTGCTAAAGTCTCGCCCGGAACTGCCAAATTGGTCAATCCAAACTCTTTCCCCGTCTGGGGTATAGCGAGCGATCCAAGGGTCAGAACTGCCCTGATTATCGCTGTCAAAGTTGGGATCAATATCCCCAGAGGTTTCCCCAGTGAGGAAAATATCGCCTTGGGAATTGGTAATAATATCATGAGCGCGATCGCGCAATTGAGTGCCAAACTGGGTTAGGGTTTGCAATTCCCCATCAAGGTTATAAGCAGCCCACCACGCATCATCACTGACTCCCTGATTGCTATTGCCTTCTAACCCGCCGGCGGTGTATCCCGTGGCATAAAGTAACCCACTGACTTCATCAAAAACAATCCCTTTCCCGACATCGGTTTCTGTACTGCTAAGCTGTATGGTCTGCTGTTGAGTATTCAGCATGGGTTTTCAGTCCTATGGTTGCGAAAATTCCGTTTTAACTGTACCAGAGTTTGAGGAAACTTCCCCTCAAGCAAGGAGAGGAAGTTAAGGGAATTAGCTCGGTAAGAAGTCTTGAATATATCCTTCAATGTCTCCGGGAGTTGTGCGCTCTGCATTATCAGCAATGGCATCATTAATGAGTGCCTCACCTCGGAAGCCAAACATATAACGGACAATGAGAATGCCATCAGTTAAGGCATCTTCATTGCCATTTCCATCCACATCAAAAGCACTGCTATTGCCACCCAAATTGAGATAGTCAGTAACTTCTTCAGTCTCCCGATTGGCATTAGACGCGATCGCGCTGTCAATGGCACGATTATTGTTATCAAAGAGGAAATTGAGAATCTGCAAGCCATCGGTTAAAGCATCCACATCCCCATTATCATCCACATCATAAGTGTACTTGTCAGGTTCAATTACTGGATCACTGCTAGCAAAACTAAACCCGTCGGCGGTACTGCTAGCGGTAAAATTAATCGTGCTATCCACATCCCCAGCAAAGTCTCGTTCTGTTTTAAATGTGGCATTAAATAGAGGGCGTTCCAACTGACTATCCCCTGGCCATGCTTCATTAACATCTGACCAAGAGAGGAGAACAAAGGAATCAGTGGAACCATCCCCATCAAAGTTATTGGTATCCTCTTGGATATCATTGGGTAAATTAACAGGCTGTGTATCTGGAGTACGAGCATCCTCTTCAAGATCAATATCTTCTAAATCCAGAACATCAGAATCAAAGTGCATTCTTAACCCTAACCCTGATAAATCAGCAGCAGAATTTCCCTCAGCATCAATGGCAGAATAATTCACATCGAAATTAAACGAGGTGTTTTGGAAAATTGGCGTTTGCGCCGTAACCTCATCAATATCGGTAAACACACTTTGCGTCGGTTGAGGGGGTTCAGCACTTTCGGTAGTTCCTGCTGCTGGAGAAGGGTCGTTGTCGCCTAACCGTGATAGCCAAATATCCAAAGCCCCGGCATTTTCCTCTTCATTTTCTTCTTCTGGTAACTCGGGAATGTCCTCTCCTGTTCCGGTAAGGTTTACCACCTGCAAACTCAGATCAGCCGCATCATTCCCAAAACGGTCTTGAATGGCATTTTCATCATCAAAATCACTGGGATCTTCATAACTAACTCCCACCAAATCATCTTGGGTTACCTCTTGCGTCAAACTTAAAATAACGCTTTGCCCATCAATATCAACGTTACTAACGCTAATTTCAGGAGATCCCACTACTTGATCATTAATTACTGTATCGACCACCACATCAAAATCAGAACGAGCGGGGCCAGCAGAGGCATCAAGGGGCTTGTTATAACGCAGAGTAATGGTATCACCGTTCACGAACCCATCCCGTATAATTGGTGGCTCGGCACTGGAAAGAACCCCTGCGGTTTCCCCACCAATAAAGAGATTCCCGCCGCGATCTGAGGTAATATCACGGGCAAAGTCCGCATCCTCAGAACCAATGATTTGCGTTCCTGTTTCTGGGTCTAATTCCACTAAATCGCGGAAATTCAAGCTAATTTCGGCAGTATCCGCTTCTCCTACTTCATCGGTGGCAGTTACTTCAAAATCAATGCTGTCGCCTAAAGTAAAGTCAGCGTCACTGGTGATTGTAACCACGCCATCTTCATCAATTGCCAACTGGTCACCTGCCCCAGACAGTTCAAATTCTAAATCATCTCCATCAGGGTCAACTGCATTTACAATGCCCACAATGCCACCTGTGCCAACATTTTCAGAAACGAAATCGGTTTCATCAATGATAGGAGCATCATTGGCAGTATTTACAGGAATAATAACTGCTGTGCGCGTCGTTTCATCCCCATTATTTGCTTCTACAGTCAGTTCGTAATTTTGTGTCAGTTCATCAGCATCAAGTAGGCTGATTTCTCCTGAATCAGGATCAATTTCAAAGGCATTTGTGTCATTCTCATCGGGATCATTACCATCAACAATCGCAAAGGTAAGAGACTCACCATTGGGATCCGTGGCTTCTACCGTTCCCAC
>JBKHER010000015.1:0-16442 GCA_046540715.1 Halothece sp. | reverse complement strand
CCCTTGCAGATGAGTATTCAGCAGCGCCATCGTATTATCCAGAGAACTGGTGGTTGCCACTGCTAACCGAACTCCCGCCGCTTTTGCTTCATCTAACAGTCGTTTTACCCCAGGGCGAAGGGGAATTTTTCCTTGCTCTAGGAGTTGGCGGTAAAATTGGCTTTTAGCGCGGTGTAGCTGTTGACTAAACGCTTCTTGATTGCAGGGACGTTGCGATTCTGGTAAATAATGAGTGATATAGTGGCTAATGCGCTCTTTGCCGCCAGATATAGACAAAAGCTCTCCATATAGAGACTCCGACCAATACCAATCTAAGCCAGCCTCAGCAAACGCCTGATTAAAGGCGACCCGATGACCATTGCGTTCTGTATCCGCTAATGTCCCATCCACATCAAAAATAAAAACCATATTTAATCCGTTATAGATTCTAAGAGGTTGTCACAACATTAGATTCAACCACATTTCTTTCTCGGAAAAACTGGATTCAATAACAGGAAAGCCAGTTTCATACTCTTGAGACCACTGCGAAATTTGCATACTTGAGAAAAATCTAAATCTGCTGATCGGTTACTTTCAAGAGTCTATCTTAAACAAGTTGCCAAGATTTGAAAACAATCTTTTTGTTGCTAAATGTTAAGCACCCCAATTTTTGATGAGTCTTATTGATGAAAATATTGCGTTTCTAACACATTTTGTTCTCAAAAAATTTAATCATTATTTTCTGGTCTTGACTTTTGAGATAATGAATGAGCCATTTCGTTAAAAAGTGAGATCATTCAAGAGTAACAAAACGATCACCATTAGCAAACTTTTCCGTAATTTATTTTACTTCTTTCGTTAACGTATCATGAACTTTTTATGCTCAATCAGATCCCAGTGATCTTAGTTTTGTAAAAATACTAAAACGTAACTAATTTAAAATTTTCAAACTTTTTTAAATTTACAATAAGAAACGTTAAGTTATCGTTATCATAGAGTTATGTTTAATATTAAGTATCGAGGGAAGCATGGAGTTTCTATCAGATTCGGTTGCACTATCGCGGATGCAGTTTGCGGTAACGGCAATTTTCCATATGTTGTGGCCGGTTTTAACCACAGGGATGTCAATTTACTTAGTTGTGGTCGAGGGGTTATGGCTAAAAACCCGTAACCCAGACTATTACTATCATGCCCGTTTTTGGGCAAAATTATATGTTCTGAATTTTGGAGTTGGTGTGGCAAGTGGACTTCCCATGGAGTTTCAGTTTGGCACCAACTGGGCTCCCTTTTCAGAAGCTGTGGGAGACTTTTTTGGCAGTATTCTTGGGTTTGAAGCCTCCATGGCGTTTATGCTAGAAGCAGGCTTTCTCGGGATTATGCTTTTTGGTTGGGGGCGTGTTCCAGGGGTGATGCACTATATCGCGACAATTATGGTGGCGTTTGGGGCGAATTTATCAACCTTTTGGATTCTCGCTGCCAATTCTTGGTTACAAACCCCAGCCGGTGGAGAAATGGTAGATGGAAAATTTGTAGTGTCTGATTATTTCCAAGCCATTTTTAATCCCTTTATGGTGAATAGTGTTCTCCATATGTTTTTTGCCACCTTGGAGACTTCCTTATTTGTGATTGGGGGAATTAGTGCTTGGTATATTTTGAACCGTAATCAAAGGTATCAAGCGTTTTTCAATCGTTCGTTTAAGATTGTGTTAGCTAGCGCGATCGCGGTTGCGCCCTTACAACTTTACATCGGACACCTGAGTGGGGAACAAGTCTATCACAAACAGCCCACTAAAATGGCAGCGATGGAAGCAAAATGGGAAACCGCCCCGGGGGGACAGCCTGCCGATTGGAGTTTAGTGGCGATTCCCAACCCGAAAGCCGAACGCAATGACTGGGAAATTTCTATTCCCAATGGGTTAGGCTACATTCTAGAGTTCAAGAAAGATTTATCCGAACCGGTACAAGGCTTAAAAGAGTGGAAACCTGAAGATCGCCCCGGAATGGTAGGATTAATTTACTATTCGTTTCGGATTATGGTGGGAATTGGTTTCCTACTGGCGGGATTAATGGGAGTGACTGTTTTGCAATGGCTACGAGGAAAACTAGCAACCGTAGAAATTGCCAATCAAAAATGGTTACTCATTAGTTGGATGTTTGCCGCCCCCTTGGGATATATTGCTATTGAGTCGGGTTGGATTGTCCGTTGTGTGGGGAGACAACCTTGGACAATGTACGAGGAAATTCGCACCGTTGATGCTGCGTCGAATCTTCCCCCCCAAGAAATTCTCACCTCTTTATTAGGGTTTACAGGGGTTTATAGCCTCTTATTTATTTCTGCCCTCTATTTTGGGAGTCGGATTATTCGCCAGGGCCCGAATTTTGATTTACCCTTGCCACAAGGTCAATTTCAGGCGACTCCTGTTCAACCCACTCCCGATCGCCGCCCTGTGGAAAATTAAAAGGTTAAGAAGTTAACCAAGGCTCACTTACTTGCGTTAAGGTTTGAGCATCTTCAGTATTCAGTTGCCAACCTAAAGCACCAGCATTTTGTTGGGCTTGGTTGGCATTTTTTGCGCCTGGGATCGGAATTGTTCCTTGAGTGATCAGCCAGTTTAGTGCTACTTGTGCGGGTGTTTTTTGATATTTGTCCGCTAACTGTTTTAATGTATCAATGACAGGAGAAATTTTATTCACCCCAGACGATTTAAACTTGGGATCTAACCCTCTCGCGCCTGTGGGTTTTTCTTCTCCTGTGTATTTTCCAGTGAGTAAGCCTTGAGCAAGAGGACTATAGGCAATAATTTTTACGCCTAATTCTTGGGCTGTTTGAAATGTGCCGTTGCTTTCAATTTTACGGTTAAGCAGGGAATAGGGCAGTTGATTACTGACAAGAGGAATGCCCTGTTTTTGTAGGTGTTCTTGGGCTTCTCGCATTTGCGTTGCTGAGTAGTTACTGACTCCTACCGCTTGGATTCGCCCTTGTTTCACTTCTTCGGCGAGAGCTTTCATTAGGGTTTCTTGACTCATCAAGAAGCTAAAGGGGGTATGCACTTGATATAAGGGGATACTTTCTATTTGCAAACGTTCTAGACTGTTACTCACCGCTTCTTTCACCGATTGAGGGAAAATTCGCCAAGGTAAGGGAAAATATTTGGTCGCGATCGCGATTTCTCTGTCACTAGTTTGAGCAAAATTCCCTAATAAACGTTCTGATTCCCCAATCCCATAGACTTCGGCGGTATCAAACAGGGTAATTCCCGCCTCTACTGATGCTTGAAAAGCCGCTTGCACTTGGGTTTGGTCATATTCTTTCCCATAATCCCAAAATAGGCGATCTCCCCAAGACCAAGTTCCGACTCCCAAGGGGGTGATTTGGGGGCCATTGTTTCCTAAAGAGACGGTTTCAGGGGCAGTAGAACTGATATTCATTATGCGATGATTGATAACTTTTTTCTTAAATTTAGCAAAAATTAATATTAAGCGACGGTGGGAAAAGTCATGGTAAAAGTTGTACCTTCCGCAAGGCGAGAACTAACCTTAATATTGCCCCCCATTCCTTCTACTAGGGTTTTGACAATGGATAAACCTAAACCCGTTCCCCCTGTGGTTCGGCTTCTGGCTTCGTCAACGCGATAAAATCGTTCAAAAATGCGAGTTTGTTGGGCAAAGGGAATGCCTATGCCGCGATCGCGCACTGATAAGACGGCTAATTTCTGTTTTCTCTCTAGCATAATTGTCACTGGATCTTCTGGTTCGGAATATTTAATGGCATTATCGAGAAGATTTAGTATCACTTGTTTGAGGCGATTACTATCAGCATAGATTTTTAATTCTTCTGCACGGGCGTGATAATTAATAGCGCGATCGTGGTATTGTTGGGATAATTCAATGATTTGATCAATAAAGGCATTTAAAGAGATGGTTTCTAATTGAAACTGCATTTGCCCATTATCGACTCGCGCTAGGGTCAATAAATCTTCTAATAACTGAATGGTGCGATCCGCTTCACTGGTAGCAATGGCGAGGGCTTCTTGTTGTGGCTCATTGAGGTTTTTCCCTCGTCGTTGCACACTTTGTAAATAACCAGAGACAATGGTTAACGGGGTGCGTAATTCGTGGGAAACATTACTGACAAATTGCCGTTGTTGTTCCCAAGCTGTATGTAAGCGCATTAACATTTCATCAAAGCGTTGGGCTAATTGTTGGACTTCTGTGGGGGCGCGGTTTAATTCAATTCGGGTTTCTCCTAAATGATCGGCAGATATGCTTTCTGTGAGTTGGCAAATGCGACGTAGGGGAAGCAGCGATCGCGCGACATAAATGCCCCCTGCTACGCTAATTCCCGCAATGGCAATCACCGTGGCAACGGCTAAATTTCGCATTACGTGCAGGAACATCACTTGCTCGGCATGAATATCTTGAACGAGGTAGAGATCCCCAATGCTGTCTCCATTAACCACTAAAGGGCTTGCACAAAGTACCCAATAGCGTCCATTGACTTCTGAAAGGGTAATGCCTGGGAAGGGAAAATTTGTCGTATCTGGAGAAACAGGAAGGGGTTGTGGGGTATTGAGACCACCGGTTCTGGCAATGATCTTTTCTTGGGAATCTTCCACCCAGATAAAAATATTATCCCGACTGAGATTTTCCACTGCTCGTTGAATCGCTTCTGGCTGGGAAAACATTTCCTCATAGATTTCCACATCTTGGGGCAACCGCTCTGCCAAATAGAGAACATTATCCTTATGAGCCGAAATCAGAATCCGTTGCATGGTTAACCCTAACCAAATTGCTAACCCTCCCATGCCAACAACTGATACGGTAGTAATGGCTAAAGTAAGCCGAAATCGCAGCGATCGCGGATTCCAAACCTGAAACCGAGCCTTAATTTTCTTTTGCCAAGAGGAGAGCAGTTTCATTACGAAACACAACAGTGATCATTACTGCTCCTAGAATAGCCCTGCATTCTGAGAAGACAATGAAGATTAGACTAATGCTCCATTAAAGAATCTATTTCTTTGCTTTACTTCTCCCAAACCCAAAGAGAGCTTTTTTCCCAGACTCTTCTTCTTTCGTTTCATAATAATAGCCTTGAGCATAGTAATAGTAGTAACTATCCGGTTCATCAGAGGGATTAACTCCATTAATTACCATTCCCAGTACAGGCTGTCCTGAGCGTTGTAGCATTTCTTTAGTATTATCTACACTGGTGAGATCAGCAACACTAGGACGGACGACTAATAGTGTTCCTTGAGCCAGTTTACCCAGAAGGGCGGCATCAGCTCCCACTGCTATAGGAGGCGTATCAATGAGAACATAATCATAGGCTTGACTGCATTTATCTAATAAATCAGCGAGGCGTTGAGACTCTAAAAGCGCGATCGGATTTGGTGGCGGTGCGCCAGCGGTTAATAACTCCAGATTCGGATGCACTTCTTTCGCAACTGTACTAATATCGCTTTGATCCACTAAAACATTACTTAACCCCACAGAATTAGGTTCTTCCCAAACCTGGTGTTGACTGGGGCGACGCATATCCCCATCCACGATTAAAACGCGATTGCCTAATTCAGCCAAAGCTAATCCCAAATTAGCAGTAACCGTTGATTTTCCTTCATTGGGAACCGCACTAGTTAGCACAATCACTTTTAACTTTTCATCCACTTGCGAAAACTTCAAATTCGCCTGTAGCATCCGAAACGCTTCACTGACCGCCGATCGCGGCTGATCCTGCATCGGTAGCATACTGGCTTGTTTACCAAGCAAAGGAATTGATCCCAATAAGGTATAACCCAAGCGATCCTTAATTTCTTGAACCGTTTTCAGGGTGCGATCGCGCGCATCAATTATTAGCGCTGTTGCGATTCCTAACATCGCCCCTAAAATTCCTCCTAGAGCTAAATTGAGCATAATTTGGGGAGAAATGGGATTCTTCGGAATCGAGGCCGCTTCAACAATCCGTGCATTGCCTTGCTTTTGATTTTCTTGAATTCGTACTTGTTGTAAACGTTCTAAGAGAGCTTCATAAGTTGATTGTGAAGTTTCTAACTGTCGTTGCAGTCGTTGCTGACGTTGTTCCAGTTTAGGGAAAGTGTCTTTGCGGTTTTTATACTGTTGTTGCTCCTCTCTTAAGCCTTCAATTTTACTTCTCTGAGCAGAATAATTAATCTCTGCATCAACTAAATCTTGAACTAAGTCAATTTTCATGCTACTTAGTTGCAGATTAAAGTCTCCACTGATTTCTTCGGCGGGAAGCTCTTCTTGTAAAACATTATTGACCCGTTCCTCTAAAAGACTTGCTAGGGCAGCACGATTTTCTTCTAAACTTTTAATTACAGGATGATCGGGTTGATAGCGCGATCGTTTTTCAGCTAACTCTGCCTCTAATTCCTGATACTCCTTCAACACATCTTGGACGGCTTCTGATTCACTTAAAGAACTGGCTACCATTGCTCGCTCTGGCGGTAGTCCTAATCTTTGTGTTAATTGTTCAATTCTCGTTCTCGAATCATCAAGAGAGGCTTGAGCTTGAATAATTTGTTGATCTAGTTCTGATAAGATGTTAACTGTAGAGCCAGCTTCTTCTGATAAAGCAATAACATTATTTTCTTCTTTAAATTGTCGTAGCTGCTCCTCTTCCCCCTCCAGTTCTTCTTGAATTTCTGGCAGTTGCCCTTCAATAAATTCGCGTTCAGCAGTTGCTTGAGCGCGATTAATTTTTATATTACTTTCTCGATAAGCCTTGATTACTTCATTAACAACCTGCGCTGCCTCTTCAGGATTAGGGCTATCATAAGAGATTTCTAAAATATCTGTATCTCTTAAGGGCTCAACAGTTAAGTTGCTGAGTAAACTGCCACTGGTTAAAACTTCTCCCTCATCATTCCTTAAATCTAGCCGATCAATTACTTGTTCGGCAATGGAAGAGGATTTGATGATTTCAATCTGGTTCTCTAATTTACTTTCTCGGCGCGGGTTTCCATCTAACCCCGGTAGGGAAATAGATTCACTATCATTCCCCTGATGTAATAATCTGGCTTTGGCTTGATAAATTGGTTCTTGTTGCAAGGAATAAGCCGCGGCTAACCCAACTGTAGAAGCAAAGACTAAAACAGCATAAAACCAACGCCGTTTCAGCGCCATCCAATATTGTTGTAGGTCAATATAATCTTCCTGTTCTACAGACGCAGTAGGAGATTGGTTGACAGAAGAAGCTGGTAAATTTTGTTCATACTGCATAGAAAATACCTTTTTCCATGGGGAAGATAATGAGGTAAGGAGGGAGGAGTAATTTACATTGTATGTTACCTCACCTTATTCTTGCTGAGGAATTTTATTCAAATAAAATTTTACTTTAAAAACCCTCTCGTTATTGGGAGAGGGTGAAATATGCTAGCGAATAAGCTGATTTTAATCGCTTAGGCAGTTGTTACTTCTTCCACAGGACGGATGCTAACTTTCCGACGGCTTTTGCCATAGCGGTCATAGGTAACTACCCCATCAACTAAGGCAAAGAGAGTGTCATCATTACCACGACCCACATTTAGCCCTGGATGAATTTTTGTTCCTCGTTGACGGACTAAAATATTGCCAGCGCGAACGACTTGACCGCCAAAACGCTTAACACCTAGACGTTTTGAATTAGAATCCCGACCGTTACGGGTACTGCCTGTTCCTTTCTTATGAGCCATAATTTCCTCTCTATTTTTCTTCCTCTTCTATTTTGGGATAGTTTAAACCACTTCTGGGGTTACTGCTTCTGGTTCGGTTTCAGCTTCTGCAATGACAGAACCGTTCAGAGTGATGGAATTAATCATGACGCGAGTTAATTCCTGACGGTGTCCTCGCTTTTTGCGATAGTTTTTCTTCGGTTTCATTTTGTAAACCAGAACCTTCCGTCCTCTCAGGTGACTCATTACCGTTCCTTCAACAGTTGCCCCTTCAATGTAAGGCTGACCCACGGTGATTTCACCATCATTATTAATTAATAATACTTTGTCAAAGGTATAGTTTCCTGATTCATCAACGGGCAAACGGTTGAGGTCATAAAAAGAACCCGGTTCAACTTTGATCTGGGTGCCGCTTGCTTCTACAATTGCATAACTCATGGTCTAGATTAATCCTTTTAAAATGCCGTACAGGTAGCGAGGTCTTCGCTTTGGCTATTGTCTGACCTGTTCCGAGCAGGAGACACAATATTTGATTATACTTCAAAATGAAGCTAACTGCAAAAAAAAACTAAGGGAGATGTTCTCTCCCCTAGTAAAATTTACTTTTCAGCTTTATAGTCATTCCAATTAGTTTCCGTAGTGCGACCGTCTCGGTCGCTAGTAGAGAGCAAGATGCTCTCAATACTTCTCACCTGATGGTTTTTATTTGGAATCACTATAATACGCTAACAACTACGATTGCAGTTGTGGTGCATATTGTTCTTTTTCTGGAATATCGGTATATTCGGAAAGAATCTGACGGAATTCATCGCCATCAATGGTTTCTTTTTCGATGAGTAAATCCACTAAACGGTCAATGGCAACGCGGTTATCGCGGATGATTTTACGGGCGTTTTGGTGACATTGTTCAACAATTTCTCGTACTTGAGCATCAATGCGGGAAGCAATTTCTTCGGAATACTCTGACCGATTCATGAAGCCGCCGCCAAGGAAAACTTCGCTATTTTGGCTTTCCAAGGACATGGGGCCAAGATCGGACATTCCAAAGCGAGTGACCATTTGTCGCGCCATGGCGGTTAGTTGTTGTAAATCGCCGCCTGCACCAGAGGTGACTTCGGCATCGCCAAAGACTTCTTCTTCAGCAGCCCGACCGCCTAATGCGCCAGTGATGCGTGCTTTTAGCTGCGATCGCGATACCAAAGTTTGTTCTTCACTGGGCGTAAACCAAGTTAACCCTTGGGCTTGTCCGCGAGGAATTAAGGTCACTTTCTGCACAGGATCGTGTTCTTTCACCAAGGTGCCAATAATGGCGTGACCCACTTCATGGTAAGCAATTAAGCGCTTACTTTTACTATCTACTAAGGGCGTTCCTTCCATACCAGCAACCACCCGATCTACAGCATCGTCAATTTCAGCAAGGGTAATTGCATCTTTCCGACGACGGGCGGTAAGAATCGCCGCTTCGTTGAGAAGGTTGGCTAAATCAGCCCCAGTAAAACCAGGAGTCCGTCTGGCAATGGACTCTAAAGAAACATCAGGGTCTAACTTTTTGTTACGGGCATGAACATTAAGAATGGAAACCCGTCCTTTGACATCAGGGGCATCAACGCTGATCTGACGGTCAAAGCGCCCTGGACGTAACAAGGCTGTATCCAAAACATCTGGGCGGTTGGTAGCGGCAATGATAATAATGCCTGTATTGCCTTCAAATCCGTCCATTTCCGTGAGCAACTGGTTCAGGGTTTGTTCTCGTTCGTCGTTACCGCCGCCGATACCAGCGCCACGCTGACGACCAACTGCGTCAATTTCATCAATAAAGATGAGACAGGGAGCATTTTCTTTGGCTTTTTTGAAGAGGTCACGTACCCGAGAAGCCCCAACGCCGACAAACATTTCCACAAATTCTGAACCAGAGATGCTAAAGAAGGGAACACCGGCTTCCCCAGCAATCGCTTTTGCCATGAGGGTTTTTCCGGTTCCAGGGGGCCCAATTAAAAGTGCGCCTTTCGGAATTTTCGCCCCAACTGCGGTAAAGCGTTCAGGCTGCTTGAGGAAGGTAACCACTTCTTGCAGTTCTTCTTTGGCTTCATCTACACCGGCGACATCATCGAAGAGAATACCGGTTTTGGCTTCCATTTGGAAACGAGCGCGAGATTTCCCAAAATTCATGGCTTGCCCGGGACCACCGCCACCATTATTAGAACGACGGAATAGGAAGAATAAGGCTCCAATTAGTAAGACTGGGAAGATGAGGTTGCCTAATAATCCCCAAATTGCGCCATTATCGCCGTTATCATGGGAATCAATTTCTACCCCCGATGTCCGCATTTTGCTAATTAAGTCGGGAGAATTTTCAGGGAGATCCACGCGATAACGTTGAACCAGGCCGCTTAATTGTGGATCATTTGCTTCCACGATCGCGGTTCGACCGTTATCATAAAGATCAACGGCTTGAACTCGGTCTGATTCCAAATACTCTAGGAAACGACCATAACTCAACCGCGTATTAGCTGTATTGTTGCCACTTAGTTCCCCAGCGTTGGGAGAGAAAGTTCCCTGCCAGAGAAAAAAGCCAACCACTAAAATTGGTAATGTCCAGAGTAGAATTACCCGCCAAGGTAGTTTCATTTTTTAAGTCCTTTGTGTGTCTAACAATAATGCTTAGGTCAATTGTTTTTGCCTTTTCTTCTTCCTTAGGGAGGAATTTTCAAGGTCTAATATAGTTCTATTTTATTTCTTGACTATCTTTACTTAACTTAACATATTTCTCAGACTATCATCAACTCACGGTTTTTTATGGAAAGGGTTGGTTGCTTGGGATTACTTAATGGGTGTTAATGGTGTAAGGTTAGGTTTTGTTTAGAATAGAACCGATGTTAAGAAATATTTTAATTGTGGTAAAATGTTAAAGGAGTCTAAGCGCGATCGCGCTACCTATAGCCCCATTGCTTCGTGGCTAAAGGATTTTCGAGCAACAATTCCCAACTGGATTCTACTTCTATTAATCTTCCCTCTTATTATTCTCGACGGCTGGCTGTTTCTAGTTTTTATTGACTACTTTAATCAATTAATTACCACCTTTATTGCTGCTACATTACTCGCATTTTTATTAAACTATCCCACACAAATCCTAGAAAAATTTCAAGTTAGACGTAGCTATGCCGTTCTAATTGTCTTTTTTACAACTGTTATTATTTTGGGCTTAATTACACTTTTAAGTCTTCCTTTCATTATTGATCAATTTGAGAAATTCCGTAATCAAATTCCAATTTGGATCGACTCCTCAGAATACCAATTAGAACAAATAGCTGCTATTTTCCAAGTTAACTTTAGTGATTGGAGTAATGATTTACAAAGAACCCTTAAGACTCAAATTCAATTATTTCTGAAAAGTTTACCTAATTTAGCCCTAGGAACAGTTGGAAATTTCTTACAGATTTTCTTTATTTTAGTGTTAACGGTTTTTCTGAGCATATTTTATAAAGGTTTATTAAAAAATACCATCGAAACATGGTTTCCGAATACTAGCCCCCAAGTGCTGCGATCGCTGCGGAGAAATTTTAATAGTTACGTCATTAATCAATTCACCCTTAGCCTTTCACTAACTGCTTTTATGATTCCGACATTTTGGTTTCTTAACGTTCCCTTTTATTTACTATTTGCCCTAACTATTGGTATCATGGGATTAATTCCGTTTGGCGCAATTTTAACGATATTTATAATTGGCTTTTTGTTAGGATTAAAAAGTATTTGGTTAGGCTTAAAAGTTTTGGTGGTAGCTCTAATTATTGACCAAATTATTGAAAATACAGTTACCCCTCGTCTTCTAGGAACATTAACTGGGCTAAATCCGATTGTGGTTCTATTTTCCCTCATGGTTGGAGCAAGAATTTCAGGCTATTTCGGTGTATTAATTGCTGTTCCGATTACCGCAACCATTAAAAGCACCTTAAGATTATCATCCCAGAAAAACTCTGTATCCCTAGAAGAATCTCCAACGGAAAACTACTAATGATTAGTATCTTTAACTAAATGACTACTGGCGTTTCTATTATTATCCCCACCTTAAATGAAGCTAAATCTATCGAATCAACTCTGAGTTATCTTCAGATTTTAGCACCACCTGCAACAGAAATTATTATTGTTGATGGGAAAAGTAAGGATGCAACTTTATCCCTAGTTCAAGACTTTATCTATCATCATTCTCTGCAATCAATTATTAAATGTATCAGCACTTCACCTAGCCGTAGTCAACAAATGAATAAAGGTGCAAAAATTGCTACAGGAGAGTATTTATGTTTCCTTCATGCTGATACTTATGTGCCTTCTGATTTGATTATGATTATTCGTAAAATCCTTTTTGATCCTACCATTGCGGGGGGTGGATTTATTTCGATTATGCGGGGCGAATCTATAACTCGTTGGGTGATTTCTTTACATAATTTTCTCAAAACTTACTATACCCCATTGCTTTTTCGCCCTAATTTATTTTTTACAAAAGGGTTACGCATCTTATTTGGGGATCAAGTGATGTTTTGTCGTCGTCAAGATTTTCTCAATTGTGGTGGGTTTGATGCGAATCTTCCAATTATGGAGGAAGCAGATTTATGCTTGCGTTTATGTCAATATGGTCGCCTTAAACAAGTGAATCGCATTGTTGAGTCTTCAGATCGTCGCGTGGCAAAATGGGGTGCATGGAAAGCGCATTTTATCTATTTGATGATTGGTTTTTTGTGGGGAATGGGAGTTTCGGCACAATGGTTAAAACAATTTTATGACGATATTCGCTAGTTTGGTTACTGATTATGATTCAATACAGCCTTGGGAAAGGTAAGTTTGAGGATTAAAATTTAGAAAAAACAATCACATTATTTTGTTGCCACCATACTTTTTGCTTTTTGAACTAATTCACTTGTTTCTTGCGTCAACTGTTTTTCTTCCTTTTCAAGTTCGGTAAGTTGATCTTTTAAAACTTTAATTCTATTTTCTGGAGATAACTTCTGTAAAAAATCAACTTGAACAACATTGGATTCTCCTTGCAAAGTTTTAAGCAACGTTTTTAATTTTTGTTTAGTATTACTTTTAGTTCTAGGATTTTCTAGCTTAACTTCTATTGAATTAATAATATCCGTAGTAGAGTATAGCCGATAACCTCCAATCTCTACAGAGTAATTAGCATTTTTAACTATTTGTTTAATTAAATAATTACTTAGTCCTAAAGATTTAAGAAATAACTTAGTTACTTTTTGTGGCTTATTATTCATTTTTACCTCCATGATTAGCCCAAGGAACTTGTTTTAAAAGTTCTTCAATCCTTTCTGCTTGTGCAGAAATAGTTGACTTTAAATTAGGGATAAGTTCGTCTTTATAAAAAAGATCAATTTTTGTGATTTGATCGATTAAGTCAGTAATTATTATTTTTTGTTGATTGTTAACTCTTTTTTGCGCTCCTAACTGATAGTTACGCTTTTTTAACTCTGAACCCGCATAATGTAAACAACAAGCTATAATTTCTTCCTTAGTTGTTGCTTCATCATAACATTCAACTGCTCTAATAACATCAACCTGTGTCCATTGGATTTCCTGAGCTACTTCCTTAATTAGTTTAGTGTTATTTGCCATTGTTTAATACAATAAGAAATTAGCTAATCAAAATCTACAATTTTTGTACCAATTTTAGAATTACAACTGGGATGAAGTAATTTAAAGTTTTCGGGTTTATTAGCTATTGAACCCATTTTACTTAGAGGTACAACATGGTGTACAACTGCATCTTCATACCTTAATATCTCTTTACAAAAAGCACATTTTTTCTGCTGATATTCAAACTGCTTTCTTTTCCATTCTTGACCTTTTGACGATCTTAACCACTTATTAAATTCTTGACGAGGATCAACTATTTTTTTTGCTCTTTTAAGCAAGTCTTCTGTTTCGGAGCGCAAACTTTCTTCTTCTTGTAGAAGCAGATACATTTGTCGATAAAGAGATTCTAGTTCGTCTTTAGGAGAAAAATTTGTCATACATAATTTATCAGTTAATCAATACCCATAAATTTATTTTACCAGTTCTAGGTGAAATTAGACACTATTTTAATGAGTTTATAATAATGCTTCTTGAACAGGTTTAAGATAACAAGAGCTACAGCTTATGTTGCTGGAAAACATCCACTAAGGTGGGACAATGAGTTTCTAAGCCAAACGTTTTAGGATTAACAGGAAGTTTGTGGCTAAAGTGTCGGTATTGCAGACAAAATTTATCCCATTGTGCCATTTCAATACGAAAGATAACAATTAGAATATTTGCCAGTGTTAGGGATAAGGGAATGCGAAAATAAATCCGTTTCCCAAAATACTTACAAAGGGTTTCAATTAAATCATTCGCAGTAATTCGAGGACTTCCCAAAACAAATTCTCTGGTTTCAGTTGAGGGATTTTGAATTAAATAATGAATGGTAATCGCAATATCTTTGGCGTGAATAAAATGGAAACTACCATCAGCTTTAAACCAACGGGCTATATTTACCCATTTTGCTACCTCAGGAAGCCCAGAGGAAATGTGAGAGTAGGGTTTATTGTTATCACCTCCTAAGACAAGTGTAGGGAAAACAATACTTAATTTAGAAGCAAGGGGATGTTGTTTAATTCGGAAATAACATTCATATTTAGAACGAACATACTCAGTTCCCAGTTCTCCTGCTTGCGGTAATGGCTGATGATAATAGTCGAGAATACTGGCGGTAGAAAAGTAGATAATTTGCTGACAAGTATTACTATCTAATAAGTCTAATAATTCTAAGTTCTTCTCAACATTAATTCTAAAAGTTGCGTCTTTTCCTCCCCAAATGGTGGCAGCAAGGATGGCAATATCAATGGTTTTGAGTAAGTCTTGAAACTCATGAATATTATCTAAATCGCCTTTTATGATCTTAATCCCTAATCGCGCTTTTGCATTAAACTGAACTTTAGCAGGATTTCGCACTAAAAAGAACAGTTCATGATCGCTATTTTCGATTAATTCTTCAGCAAGATAATGACCAACACAGCCACTCCCACCCGTAATAAAAATTCGCATTCCTAATGAGTTATTTTGTCTGCCAACGATCGCTGTCTTCTAAGATGTGACGAGGCTTGTCACTATCTAACCAATTCTGTGCTGCCTGATCTCCTTTTAAACAAGCATCCCAAAAAGCGGTACTAAGGTCAACAATGGCACGATGATGATTCGGATTAAACTTCCCGAGGATTCTCTCTGGATCAATAAAGATCAAATGATTTGCCTCATCTAAGACTAATTCATATTTATTACTAGGAGGTGGGGATTAGTTGCATTAATCATGGGCATGAACTTTGTCTTAATGTTACTAAGGTGAGAAAAACTCACCCATCTAACTTAATTCTAAATCAAGGATTCAGCTTGCTTTGCTACCTCAAAAAAATGTCGCACATTATCTTCCGGGGTTCCCGGTAATACCCCATGACCTAAGTTTAAGATGTGTCCGCGATTTTCTCCTTTGCGGATTGTTTCTAAAACGCGATCGCGAATAAAATCTTGCGATCCAAATAAAACTCCAGGATCGATATTTCCTTGCACTTTCGTCTCTTTCCCTAACCGTTGTCGCCCTTCAGCGAGATCCACTGTCCAATCTAAACTAATAATATCAAAGCCTGTTTTCCCCATCCGTTCTAAAACCCCAGCACTGCCACTAATATAGAGAATTAAGGGCGTATCAGGATGAGTTTGTTTAACTTGTTCGACGACTCGTTTTTGGTAAGGTAGAGCAAAGGTTTCGTAATCTTGGGGAGAAAGTTGACCTGCCCAAGAATCGAACATCTGGACAGCTTGTGCGCCACAGTCGATTTGATAACGCACATAACGCGCGATCGCGTCAGCCACTTTTCCTAAAAAGGTATGTAATAACTGAGGCTCTTTAAACGCCATCCCTTTGATATTAGAATAATTTTTAGAAGTTTTCCCCTCAATTGCATAGGCCCCTAATGTCCAAGGCGCACCAACAAACCCTAACACAGTGGATTGATTCCCCACTTCTTCTCGCAGAGTTTTCAAAATGGTTTTAATAAAGGGGAGAGAGGCTTCAGGATCAAGAGGACGCATTTGATCCACTTGTGCTTGGGTACGAATGGGCGGATCAATAACGGGTCCCTTATTTTCGATAATATCAAAATCAATGCCAATCCCCGGAAGCGGGGTTAAAATGTCGGAGAAGAGAATCACCCCATCGGGTTGAAACGCTCGCCAAGGTTGCAGAGAGATTTCAATGGCGAGATCGGGATTCTCAGAGCGTTCCCGAAAACTAGGATATTTATCCCGTAAGTCTCGATATTCTTTCATGTAGCGTCCGGCTTGACGCATCATCCACACGGGTGGACGTGATACACTTTCCCCACGGGCAACTTTGAGAAGGGAAGGAAGTTCTTGCTGACTTGCCATAGATGGTTCTTAATTTCTGAATATTATATTTAAGCGCGATCGTTAGCTTATCATTTTGTTTTCAGCAATTGTTACTCTTTCCCGAAAAATGCAAAAATCTGATATGTTATTGGTTATTCGTTCATTTGGTGGTAACTGATTACTGGTCACTGGTCACTGATTACTGAGTAGTGTTGATTGAGCATGGTGGGTTTAACCTTGTTAGAATCTCGGATTCAAGCTGTTGAAAAAGCAAGTTCTCCTGATGAGTTAGTGCAAGCGGTGTGGGCGTTAAGTCGTAGCCAGTCAGAGGAGGCGATTCCTACCCTGATTCAGGTGTTAGGCTTTAATAACCCCGGTGCCGCG